>JABMNG010000052.1 GCA_013205275.1 Methylophilales bacterium
AATAGTGATGAATCCAAATACGCACTGCCTCATTTACAAATATTCAGTTAAACGTCTTGAAGTTGTAGGTTTATCCATTTATATTATTGGTGTTGTAATGAAGAAAGTACTGACAATCCTCTCAAACGTTACGCAATGATGTTTTATTGAAACTTTCAGGCGATCGAATTGCCTACCTACATTAAAATAATTAAAGACCAATTGCATGATCACAAAACTGATAAATTTAGCAGAAAAAGGCTTGGTGCCAGATTTTGTAGTGCGTTATGGTATTAGAACCCTACTCAAGCGACGGCTGAAAGCGCTCGTTCATTCAGACCAAGCCATAAACAAAAAGAATAAAGACCTATTTATCAAGGCAATGGATGAGGCCCCTATCGCTTTAGTTCCTGAGCTAGCAAACAAACAGCACTATGAAGTTCCATCGATCTTCTATGACCTATGCCTAGGTAAAAATAAAAAATACAGCTCGTGTTTTTGGAATAAAGCTACAGACAATCTAGATTCAGCTGAGGACCTAGCTCTCCAGATAACTTGCGAACATGCCGAGCTAAGTGATGGGATGAATATATTGGAATTAGGATGTGGTTGGGGCTCATTGTCCTTATGGATGGCTGAAAAATTTCCTAATGCCTCCATCACCTCAGTATCAAACTCCTCTTCACAAAAAGATTATATTATGCATGAGGCAAATAGCAGAAATATCAAGAATTTGCAGGTCATCACCTGTGATATGAATGATTTTCAGACGCAAGAAATCTTTGACAGAGTCGTTTCGGTAGAAATGATTGAGCACATGAGAAATCATAGGAAGTTATTTAACCGTATAGCTAGTTGGCTCAAGCCGGGTGGGCTCTTCTTTATGCACATCTTTGTTCACAAGTCACAGCCATACCTTTTTGAAGTCCAAGATGATGATGACTGGATGAGTCAATACTTCTTCTCAGGCGGAATGATGCCAAGCGAAGACTTACCATTAATGGTTCAAGATAAGCTGATGATAAAAGATCAATGGCAATGGTCGGGGCAGCACTATGAAAAAACCGCCAATGCTTGGCTAGAAAATATGGATCGAAACCACGGCCAGGTGATAAAAGTCCTTGAGAAGATTTATGGCAAAGATGATGCGGTAAAATGGATGAATAGATGGAGGATATTTTTCATGGCATGTGCTGAGCTATGGGGTTACAGTAAAGGGGAGGAATGGTTGGTATCACATTACCTATTTAAAAAATGATCGAAAAAATTGTTAACTTTTCCTTGTTTCAGCTAGGTTGGTTTATCTGCATACTCGGCGCCTCATGGAACAAACCCTATCTTGCTTTGTGTGCAAGCGTGATCATTCTTTTAACACACCTACACCTGACAAATTACAAGAAAAATGACCTTAAATTGTTGGTGCTATCTGCTTGCATTGGTTTCTTTTTTGATGGCTTGCTTCAATACAGCGGAATGATTTTATACAATAATCCTGGATGGGATTTCCCACTAACACCTTTATGGATAGTAATGCTTTGGTTGCTTTTTTCGATTACTTTAAATCACAGTTTAGCTTGGCTAAAAAATCGCATCATTTTATCTGTTTTATTTGGCGCGGTTGGTGGCCCGTTGGCTTACCTAGCCGGAGAAAGGTTAGGGGCTATTACTGTCACCAACCCTCAAACACTACTCATATTGGCGGCAGGATGGGCAATCATCACTCCCATGCTAATTAGACAGAGTGAAAAAACATGGTAGCTATCTATCTACCCATACTAACGAATTTAGTAATATTTGCCTTAGCAGGATGGGTGCTAAGTCTAGCAACCAAAAATGTCACTCACGTCGATAGCATGTGGAGTCTTTTCTTTGTACTTGCCTTGGTAACCGCGATGAGTCAGACATCTATCATCACAGAAAGGCATATAGCAATCATGATAGCTTTGTTTATTTGGGCTTCAAGATTAAGTGTCTATCTGACTTTAAGGAACTGGGGGCAGCCTGAAGATATTCGCTACCAAAATATTAGAAAGAATAATGCTCCTGGCTTTAATATTAAGAGTATCTATATCATCTTTCTATTTCAGGCCCTTCTCGCATCGATTATTGTCTTGCCGCTAATAGGCTCACTAGAAAATTCTCGGGCATATAATTTGATTGATAAGTTGGGATTGGGTATCGTTTTGTTTGGTGTCTTTTTTCAATCCATAGCCGACATTCAGTTAAGGCGCTTCCTGCGTCACAACAAAAATAAAGGCGTTCTTAGAACGGGGTTATGGAAATACTCCAGGCACCCCAATTATTTTGGCGAATTTCTTGTTTGGTGGGGCTTTTACCTTGTTTCCTTAGATGGAGGACCCTGGTTCTTTATAATATCCCCATTGCTCATGACTCTCTTACTTTTAAAAATATCGGGCGTGGGGTTGATGGAACAAACCATAACCAACAGAAGGCCTGGGTATAATCAATACATCCAAAATACCTCGAGTTTTATTCCATGGCCACCAAAAAATTAATTACAATTTTTGCCCTTTTTCTCACGCCTTTTCTTGCGTATGCGGAAGACTGGGTATTTGATGCTGTGTTAAATGATAAGGTTATAGGGCGGCACACATTCATTGTTGAGGACAAAAAATCGCTAAGCAGAGCAGATTTTCATATTAAGTTTTTATTTATGGATATATATTACCAACACAGTTCTGAAGAAATATGGTCTAACGGATGTATCCAATCAATTAGTAGCTCGACAAATGACGATGGCGACCACTTCGATGTAAAGGGTAAGCTAGAAAACGGGCACCTAGCCCTTGTCAGTAACGATACGTTTATCAAGCTAAGTGAATGTGTGATGACATTTGCCTACTGGGACAAAAATATACTGAAGCAAAAACGCTTGTTAAACTCACAAAATGGTGAGTATCTTGATGTGGACATAAGGCTTCTAAAAAAAGAAACTATAAGGGTACGAGGCGAAAGCACTCCAACCCAACACTATGAGATTAAGGCGACGAAGGATGGTCAGGAAAAGCTAGCCATTCAGTTGTGGTATGACGACAATCTTAATTGGGTTGCACTAAAGTCACCTACACCCATTGGTGACATTTTTTATAAATTACATTAGGTATTATTTTTATATGCATGATTTTAAAATAATTTTTTTATTAATTTTTATGGTAACCGGATGTTCTATGCCCACAAAATCTCTCAAAACAGTCCCTAGCGTTGATATCAACAGCTTCATGGGGGACTGGTATGTTATAGCGCATATACCGGCATTTATTGAAAAGAATGCTTACAATGCAATTGAATCTTATAAGCTCAATGATGACGGAACCATTCAAACAACCTTCACTTTTAACGAAGCTGCTGTTGATGGAGAGAAAAAACAATACCACCCCAAAGGCTTTGTGGTTAAGGGTACCGATAATGCCGAATGGGGCATGCAATTCATTTGGCCCATTAAAGCGCAGTACAAAATTGTTTATGTAGATGAGGGTTATAAAAACACCATCATCGCAAG
>JABMNG010000053.1 GCA_013205275.1 Methylophilales bacterium
AAAAACTACAAAAACATATGGAGGGAATTGCCTCTGTCACTGATTTTCCAAAAAATCCTATTACACAAGCCTCAGTTCCTAAGTCAGAATTTGGTGAAGAGGCCTTCAAAAAGTCTGTCATGAAGGCTAAGGAATACATTTATGAAGGCGATATAATGCAGGTTGTATTGTCACAAAGGATAAAACAGGACTATCAGGCCGAACCGTTGTCATTATATCGAGCCTTGAGAACTCTAAACCCTTCCCCTTATATGTTCTTTTACCATATGGATGACCATTATGTTGTCGGGGCATCGCCAGAAATTTTAGTGAGACTCGAAAATAATAAAGTTTCTGTGCGTCCGATTGCAGGAACAAGACCTAGAGGAAAAACGGAGACAGAAGACCTAAGATTTGAAGCCGATCTCAAGGCTGACCCTAAAGAAATTGCTGAACACGTTCAATTAATGGATTTAGGTAGAAATGATATTGGAAGGGTTTCTAAAATAGGCTCAGTCAAGGTGACTGAGAATATGAATATTGAAAAGTATTCACATGTAATGCATATTGTCTCTAATGTTGAGGGTCAGATGAAAGATAAATTAACCGCCATGGACGTTTTAAAAGCAACCTTTCCAGCAGGGACAGTCAGCGGCGCCCCTAAAGTAAGGGCCATGGAAATTATTAATGAGTTAGAGCCGACCAAACGCGGCGTTTATGCAGGCGCTGTGGGTTATTTAGAGTTTAATGGGGATATGGATGTGGCCATCGCTATTCGAACAGGCGTAATTAAGGACCAGACTCTTTTTGTTCAGGCAGGCGCAGGAATTGTTGCCGACTCTGTTCCAGAAAATGAATGGACTGAGACTCAAAATAAAGCCATGGCCATTTTAAAGGCGGCTGAACTGGTTCAGTCTGGAATGGGCGAATAAATTTATGTTATTAATGATTGATAATTATGATTCATTTACATACAACCTAGTTCAGTATTTTGGAGAGTTAGGCCAAGATGTTTCTGTCTACCGTAATGACCAAATTTCTATCGAGGCTATTAGAGCGCTTAATCCAAAATTTATTGTTATTTCTCCGGGGCCTTGCTCTCCGAATGAGGCAGGCATCTCTTTAGAGGTTGTAAATGCCTTTAAGGGCGAAATTCCAATATTAGGCGTATGCCTTGGTCACCAAACAATTGGTCAGGCATTTGGAGGCAAGATTACTTATGCAAAAACAATTATGCATGGCAAAACCTCTTTAATACATCATACCAATCAGGGAGTTTTCAAGGATATTAAAAGTCCCTTTACAGCGACCCGATACCATTCCCTGGTCATTGAAAAAGCGTCATGCCCGGATTGTTTTGATATTACGGCATGGACAGAGGACGGAGAGATTATGGGTATTCAGCATAAATCGCTACCAATAGAGGGGGTACAATTTCACCCAGAGTCTATTTTGTCCGAGCATGGCCACGACCTTTTATCTAACTTTATAAAAAAATATGAGTGAACACTTTAAACATTGCTTAAATCATTTGACTAAGGGAGCGGATCTTTCTTTTGATGAGATGTCGGCTTTAATGAATGATCTTATGTCAGGCAATCTAACGCCAGTACAAATTTCAGCTTTAATCATTGCCATCAAAATTAAGGGCGAGAGTGTTGATGAGATTACCGGGGCGGCTTCTGTCATGAGAGAGCGTGCAAATCAAGTTAAAATAAAAAACACCCAACACCTTATTGATACATGTGGCACTGGGGGCGATAGTCTGCAAACATTTAATGTGTCGACCATGAGTGCAATAATTGCAGCTGCAGCCGGCGTCAAGGTGGCAAAACATGGGGGCCGGTCAGTCTCCTCTAAGTGCGGAAGTGCTGATGTGTTAGAGGCCTTAGGGGTTAATGTTAACCTCGATCATGTTCAAATTGGCGAACTGGTTAATAACATTGGCATTGGCTTTATGTTTGCGCCCAACTATCACCCCGCCATGAAGTATGTGGCTCCCGTCAGAAAAGAATTAGGGGGGCGTACTTTATTCAATTTGTTGGGACCATTGACCAACCCTGCGAGAGCTAAACAACAACTATTAGGCGTCTACCAAAAAGACCTGACCATTGTCTTGGCCAGGGTGTTAGAAAAAATGGGGAGCACGCACGTTATGGTCGTCAGTGGCGAGGATGGCATGGACGAAATTTCAATTACTGGAAAAACATTTGTGGCTGAATTAAAGCATAACGCTGTTGAGGAATATGTGGTTGAGCCAGAAATGTATGATATTCCTATAGGCAGGCTAGAAGATATTACGGTAAAGGATGTGATGCACTCTAAAGCGATGATGATGGATATCCTAAAAGGCAAACCTTCTACCGCTAGAAATATTTCATTATTAAATGCCGGTGCCGCAATTTATGTAAGTGGTTTAGCGGAAAATATTAAAATGGGTATTGACCGAGCCAAGGATGTTGTGGACTCGGGTGAGGCGCTTTCTAAGCTTAATGAATTGGTATTATTGTCAAATGCATAACGTTCTAGACGCTATATTAGAGACAAAGAGAAGTGAAATTATTGCGGCTAAAGCAGCAATATCGCTAGGCGCCCTGAATGATCAAATCAGCGAGCTGTCAGATAAAAGAGATTTTGTTGAAGCCATTCAGATCAAACATAACGCTAAACTTTCTTCTGTGATTGCAGAGATTAAAAAAGCCAGCCCCTCTAAGGGGGTAATTCGAAAAGATTTTCATCCGCAAGAGATTGCACGCTCCTATGAGGCGGGAGGTGCCACTTGCCTATCTGTTCTCACGGACGTAAAGTATTTCCAAGGCAGCCCTGACTACATTAAAGAGGTAAAAAAAGTCTGTCAGTTGCCCGTCTTGAGAAAAGATTTTATTATTGATCCTTATCAGATATACCAATCAAAGGCCTTGGG
>JABMNG010000054.1 GCA_013205275.1 Methylophilales bacterium
AGATTTTTTAATTGTGATAACACGATTAAAATTTTCGTCCTCAATATAACAATCATTACTTGTATTTAAATATACTCTATCAAAGGGGCCGTCAATTTGAATCGATTCTTTTTCTATTCTTCGATTGAAATTATCAAACTTATCTGTATATACAGAATTTTCAAGGCCGGTAATTTTGACATTCTTAATATCTGAAAGATTAAAATACGTATGAAAACCCTCACTGATTGTAAATGGATGGTCTGATAAATTTTTTGTTTGTAAATTTAGATGGAGTGAGTCGCCAATGATGATAGTTAACTCTAATTCATAATTATATGTGAGTTGTTTTAGCTGACTTTCAGAGGGGGTCATTTTTAGAATAATCTTGCTGGCCCCATTTTTTAGTTGAGCGGTGCTCACAATGTTCCATAGGGCTACCCTCGCAAACCCATGAACACAATATTTTCCGTCTGTTGGGTGATTACCAAACCATGGCCAGCAAATTGGGATGCCCCCACGAATAGATCGACCCTCTTCATAGCGTGCATTCGACGAGAGCCATAGCACATCCTCTTTGATGGAGCGTGGCTTCCACCAAACGACATGTCCACCTTGTAGATAAATTTTTGCATCAGCCAATTGATTGGATACATTAATAAAATCAAGGCCGCCCTCATCTTTAGAAAGACTGATTTCTCCATTTTCCATTTTTTACTTCTTATTTGTGATTTGACTGATGTCTCTGACGGCACCTTTTGAGGCGCTCGTTGTCATTAAAGCATAGGCTCTTAATGCATCAGTAATTTTTCTTATTCTTGGCTTAGGCTGCCATGGATGATCTTTCTTTAACATTTCCTGTCTTCTTTGACCTAATTCTTCCTCGCTGACGCTTACATTAATCATGCGGTTTGGGATATCAATAATAATGGTATCTCCTTCCTGAACTAGTGCAATTTCACCACCCTCTGCCGCCTCAGGAGATACATGGCCAATACTAAGGCCAGACGTACCACCAGAAAATCTTCCATCAGTTAGTAATGCGCAAACCTTACCGAGGCCCTTTGATTTTAAATATGCTGTTGGGTAGAGCATCTCTTGCATTCCGGGGCCACCCTTTGGACCCTCGTAAACAATTAATACAATGTCCCCTGGAATTATCTGATCCGCTAGGATTGCTTGTACCGCTGTATCCTGACATTCAAAGAGTCTTACTCTGCCTGTAAAATTTAGAATTTCTTCGTCTACGCCAGCAGTTTTAACGATACATCCATCTTTAGCAATATTGCCATACAATACTGCCAACCCGCCATCCTTGCTGTAGGCATATTCAATACTTCTAATACAACCATTTTCTCTGTCAAGGTCTAGGGATGGCCATTGCTTTTCCTGACTGAAGGCAACGGTAGTTGGAACACCTCCCGGTGCAGCCATATAAAAGTTTTTAATATCCTCATCGGAGTTATTAACTATATCCCACTTATCAATTGCGTCGCCCATGGTTTTGGCATGAACACAAAACGTATCTTCATGAATTAATTTTCCCCGCTTAAGCTCACCCAAAATACCAAAAACACCGCCTGCTCGATGTACGTCCTCCATATGATATTTCTGTGTAGCAGGAGCAAGCTTTGAGAGGCATGGGACGCGCCTAGAGATAATATCTATGTCTTCCATAGTAAAATCAACTTCAGCCTCTTTAGCGGCTGCTAATAAATGAAGGACTGTATTAGTCGACCCCCCCATTGAAACATCGAGAACCATAGCGTTTTCAAAAGCCTTCTTTGAGGCAATATTTCTTGGTAACACTGTTAAGTCATCATCTTCATAATATCGTTTAGTGATATTAACAATCTGTTTACCCGCCTCTAGAAATAAGGATTTTCTTGCCATATGAGTCGCCAATGTGCTGCCGTTTCCAGGAAGACTTAGTCCTAGTGCTTCTGTTAAACAATTCATAGAGTTAGCTGTAAACATTCCAGAACATGAGCCACAGGTTGGGCACGCAGATACCTCTAGTTTCTTTAACTCACTGTCGGATATATTAAGGTCGCCAGCAGCTATCATCGGGGAAACTAGATCAATTTTTCCTCCATTTTCGTTCCAAGTTACCTTGCCAGCCTCCATTGGACCGCCGGAAACAAAAATCACAGGAATATTAATTCTCATGGCTGCCATGAGAATTCCTGGGGTAATTTTGTCACAATTTGAGATGCAAACCATTGCATCGGCACAATGGGCATTCACCATATATTCTACGCTATCGGCTATTAAATCCCTGCTTGGAAGACTGTAAAGCATTCCATCGTGACCCATAGCTATCCCATCATCAACAGCTATCGTATTAAATTCTTTTGCAACGCCACCATGCCTTTCAATTTCTCTGGCTACTAACTGCCCCATATCTTTTAAATGAACATGGCCTGGAACAAACTGAGTAAATGAGTTTACGACAGCAATAATGGGTTTAGAAAAATCAGCATCAGACATTCCTGTTGCTCTCCAGAGTGCTCTAGCTCCTGCTTGATTTCTACCATGTGTCGTAGTTCTTGATCTATATGTGGGCATTATTTTTCTCTATTAAATAATTATTCAAATTTTAACTTATAATTAACCTTATAATGCTTATTCACCCTCAAATTAATCCAATTGCCTTGGAAATTGGATTCCTAAAAGTTCATTGGTATGGACTAATGTACTTTCTCGCCTTTGTTAGTTTCATCTACCTTGGTAAACAACAAATTAAAAACAGGCCCTGGATAACTCTCAATGAAAAAATACTTGATGATGCCTTTTTTTATGGTGCTTTAGGAGTCATCTTAGGGGGAAGACTTGGCTACGTTCTATTTTATCAGCCTTTC
>JABMNG010000055.1 GCA_013205275.1 Methylophilales bacterium
AATTGAAATAAAAATGTCTGCCTTTATTTTTCTCGCTTTTTTGACTCTATCTCCAAGAGGGACATAATAATCTCCCTCCCGAATCAGTACTGCCCTCATACCGTCCTCTTTATCAATAATTTCTTTGAGTTTTTTTGATATTTGCAGAGTAATGTCTTTTTCGAGTGTCCCCTTTTTACCTTTAGCACCTGGATCTTCCCCACCATGTCCGGGATCAATTGCCACAATAACAGTATCAGACTTAGTATCATTCTGAGAGGCATTGCCCTCACTCTCAACATTATTTGATGGGGCCACTTCAGCGGCTAGCGAAGGTGACTCCTCATCCTTTTTCTGTATTTGCTTTAGTAGGTTTGCAATGCTGTCATGATTCTCAGGGTACAAGTCAATCACCAATCTGTGTTTATAAGGTGCGATTGGTTGCAGCGAAAAGATTTTGACGCGCGCTGGATTTCTTAAGTCAATAACAATCCTAGTAACATTAGGATTAAACTGCGCAACCCTAATGGCGTTTATATTAGGATCATTTTCTGAAAGCTCAGTAGGCAATATTTTCAAGGCATCATTTAGCGCAATACCTTTTAAGTCAATGACCACCCTTTCTGGATTTTTAAGTATCATTTGGTCGTTATTAAGTGCTTCAGTCGACTCTATTGTAATTCTTGTGTATTCTTGCGCGGGCCAAATCCTGACTGCATGAACATCATTTTTTGAGTATGCATTAGAAGAAAAAAGAAGTGCAAATGTAATTAAAAATAGAACTATATTAATTCTTTTATGCATTCGTTTCCTCTATCAGTGCTTGCCGTTATTGAGACTTTTCTTTTGTTGCTATCCATATATTGCCAGTTCATTAGGAGATCAGGCGTGGGTAAATAAGGGTAGGCTTTTTCTGGCCACTCTATCAGGTTGATATCTTTTCCATCAATAAATTCATTGAATCCAGACTCAAGCCATTCTTCGGGGGCCTTAAAGCGATATAAATCAAAATGGTTCACTCTATGTATATTAAGGCTGTATTGCTCAACAAGGCTATACGAAGGGCTCTTAACCTTACCGTCAAAACCTAGCGCATGAATTAAGCCTCTTGCAAATGAAGTTTTACCAGAGCCTAGGTCACCAGATAAATATAACAATGTCCCGTAATCAATTTTTGAAGCAATCTTTATCGCAAGCTCATTAGTATTAGTTTCGTTATTTAAGGTAATTGATAGTTCATTTAACATAATTTTAGTTTATTATTTTTTCCTATGAATGATAAGTTAAAGTGGAATGCATTTGCAAAAAAAATTAAGGCTTGGGGTGCTGAGTTAGGCTTCGATCACGTTGGAATATCTGATATTAACTTAAATGACCAGAAAGAAGCCTACCAATCATGGATTCAGTCAGGATTTAATGGCAGTATGGATTATTTAAAGCGACATCAAGATCTAAAATTTTCGCCTGATATTTTGGTCGCTAATACCATCAGCATTCTTTCCGTACGCCTAGATTACATGCCACTTGAAGAAAATACCACAAATGCACTCAGAGACAAGAGCCGCGCTTACATTTCTCGGTATGCTCTCGGGAGAGACTATCACAAGGTCATGAGATCAAAATTGAAGAAATTAGCCTCTAAAATTAAAGCTGAGTGTAAGCAATCGGGGTCAAGTTTTCGTGTTTTTACTGACAGCGCCCCTGTATTGGAGGTTGAAATTGCTGAAAAGGCAGGGTTAGGATGGAGAGGAAAGCACACATTGCTCCTTAATAGAGATCATGGATCCTGGTTTTTTTTAGGGGAAATCTATACCGACCTTCCGCTCCCATCCGATAAAAAAATATCCTCGCATTGTGGATCCTGTCAGGCCTGTATAGACATTTGCCCTACAAAGGCGATAATAGGCCCCTACAAGCTTGACGCAAGGAGATGTATCTCCTATCTAACAATTGAAAATAAAGGTCCGATACCTGTCGAATTTAGAAAAGCTATCGGAAACAGGGTTTATGGTTGCGATGACTGTCAAATAATATGTCCATGGAATAAGTATGCAAAAATAACACGTGAGGACGATTTTCTAGTCAGGAATGATTTAAACAATCTCTCATTAGTCGATAGCTTTAGGTTTTCTGAGGGCGATTTTAATAGAATTTTCAAGGGAAGTGCAATTTATAGGATTGGTTATCAACAATGGTTAAGGAATATTGCTATCGGCTTAGGAAATGCCCCTAAAAGTAAAGAGGTGATTGAGGCACTAAAATCAAAATTAAGCACATCAACACCGCTAGTTAAAGAACATATTTTATGGGCCCTAGATCAGCATAAATAATTCTTAGAGCGCACTTTATAAGCATGAAAGTTTGTTACAATTACATCCTATTAAACTTAAATAATAATCACCCCTACGTAATATGACATCAATAACAAACAGTAAATCATGGTTGGCGCTGGCTGAGCATCAAAAATCAATTAATTCCGCCCAAATGCGCGACTTATTTAACGAAGATAAAGATAGATTTAATCATAACCACATTCAATTTGATGATTTTCTCATCGATTTTTCAAAGAATCGCATTACCAATGAAACCCTTCCTCTTCTAGTAAGCCTTGCTCGTGAAGCTAATCTTGAGCAATGGAAAGATAAGTTATTTTCAGGTGATAAAATTAATTTTAGTGAGGACCGAGCGGTCCTTCATACCGCGCTCCGCAACAGAACAAATACGCCTGTTATGGCAGATGGCAAGGATGTAATGCCTGAAATAAATGCCGTCATCGATAAAATGGCATTATTCTCAGAGTCCGTAAGGTCAGGCGAGTGGAAGGGTTTTACGGGAAAAAGAATTGAAACAGTTGTTAATATAGGTATTGGGGGCTCAGATCTTGGTCCTGCAATGGTATGTAAAGCCCTAAAGCCTTTTGGTGCAAAGCATATTTCCCCATTATTTGTTTCCAATGTTGACGGAGCAGATTTAGCCCAGACACTAGAAAAATGTGACCCTCACACAACGCTATTTATTGTTGCCTCCAAAACCTTTACAACACAAGAGACAATGACAAACGCTTTCTCAGCAAGGGATTGGGTGATTGGTCACCTAAATGACTCGGCTGCGATTCGGAATCACTTTGTAGCAATTTCGACAAACAAGAGTGCGGTTGAGGCATTTGGAATATCGCCTGATAATATATTCGAATTCTGGGATTGGGTGGGTGGCAGATACTCACTATGGTCTTCTATAGGGCTATCAATCGCTATATTTTTGGGAATCGAAAACTTTAAGCAGCTCTTAGCTGGCGCTCACGACATTGATAATCATTTCAAAACTGCTCCACTAGAAAAAAATATACCCGTAATATTGGGTTTAATTGGTATTTGGAATATTAATTTCTTCAATTTTAAAACTCACGCAATTCTACCTTACGATCAAGGCTTATCTTTGCTACCGTCTTATCTTCAGCAGTTAGATATGGAGAGTAATGGTAAATTTATTGACAGAGAGGGAAAGCGTGTCTGCCTCCATACAGGGCCTATTTTATGGGGTGAATCAGGAACAAATGGTCAGCATGCTTTTTACCAATTAATACATCAAGGCACTGAAATTGTTCCAACCGATTTTATAATGCCCATCCACTCACAGTATAAAATTGGTAAAAATGGGGATGAACACCATAAAATCCTAATATCTAATTTTATTGCCCAAACCCAATCATTGATGCTTGGAAAGAAGGAAGAAGAAGCAAGAAATGAAATGGTAGTAGCTGGATTTCCAGAGAAGGAGGTCAACCTATTGGCGAGCCATAAATCATTTCTAGGTAATCGTCCGTCCACTTCTATTCTTTTTGATAAGCTTGACCCTAAAACCCTGGGGCGATTGATTGCAATTTATGAACACAAGATATTTGTTCAGGGTGTGATCTGGAATATCAATTCATTTGATCAATGGGGTGTTGAATATGGAAAGCAAATCGCATCCCTCGTGCTTCCTGAGTTAAGAGAAAAATCAGCCACCGTCTCTTTTGATTCTTCAACAAATAACTTAATAAATTACACTAAAAAAAATTTATAAGTATTTAATTTAAAATATATTTATTAATAATCTTACTCTCAATTTTAGCTGCTAAAGTCACCCCTAACTGTTTAGCAAAACGATCGGTGAAGGATTCATAGGTAGTGAAATCCTCCACTCTCTCGAACCCAATAACCTCACGAGCGACATAATCAACATCGCCCAACTGATCTGATAACCCCAGCTTTATAGATGCTTTACCACTCCAAAATAGGCCTGAGAAGATTTGTTCGTCAGAACTAAGTTTGGAGCCCCTGCCATCTTTGACTACATCAATAAACTGCTGATGCACCTCATTTAATAATGACTGAACGTGCGCTTTTTGTTCTAAATTTATCGGGGAGAATGGATCTAATGCGGCCTTATTTGTGCCTGCCGTCATTAATCGTCGGTCAACCCCTAGCTTTTTCATGGCACCTTCATAACCAAAGCCGTCCATTATGACGCCTATTGATCCAATAATGCTCGCCTTATCAACGTATATTCCATCAGTAGCGACCGCTACATAGTAAGCTCCGGATGCGCAGATGTCGTCGACAACAGAGTAAATAGGTATTTGTGGGTGCTGACCTTTTAGTCGTTTAATCTCATCATTCATTATTCCGGCCTGCACTGGACTCCCACCTGGGCTATTAATCGCAAGAATTATCCCTTTTGTTCCGGGGTTTGAGTAAGCATCGTTTAAATTACGCTTAAAATCCTTTGCGTTAGCTTCCGACTCGCTGCTGATAGGTCCGTTGATATGAATGACTGCCGTAAAGTCACCCATTGCAGAGTTTGTATTCTGACTGCTGGAAATAAAAATATAGAGAAGAATAGAAAGGTAGGTTAATGTCGCCAGCTTAAAAAATATTCCCCAGCGCCTTGTTTTTCGTTGCTCTGAAAATGCAACTTGAGAAATTTTTTCTAAAGCCTTATTCCCCCAATTTTCTTCATTTTTATCTGTCATTTTTTATTCAGCCTCAATTTTAATAATTAATCTATCAATCACTTCTTCAACTGCCATCGCTTTTAATTTCATTCCTTGGCAAGGTCCAGAAACGCAATAACCTTCCTCTAAATTATATATGGCTCCGTGCGTAGCACATATTATAAATTTACCTTCCTCATCTAAAAAATCATTATCCTGCCAATCAAGTTCAACAGGAAGGTGCATACATTGATTCTTATAGGCGTTATAACTGCCATCATTGAGTACGACGAATCCTGTGTGCTTAATATTTTTCAGCTCGTAAGTGAACTTAACAGTTGAAGGCTGCTGCTTAAACTCACTTTTAAAGACTATTATTTCTTTACTCATTCCTCATCACCCATTCAAAAATTTCATAAGCGTTATCTACTAATACTTTAGGTTTGTATTGTATTAGCTCCTCGCTGGCGTGAGAGCCATATGTAACTCCTATGGAATCAACACCGGCATTCATCGCCATCTCAAGATCGTAACTAGAGTCGCCCACTAAAATTGCCTCGTGTGACTCAACCATATAAAACTCAAGAATCTCTTCAATCATTTGCGGGTGTGGCTTAGAAAAACATTCATCAACTGTTTTGGTCACAGCAAAAAAAGATTCTAAGCCCGATTGCTTCAGCGCTCTATTTAGCCCTCTTCTGCTCATTCCCGTAGCGATTGCTAGCTTATAGCCACGTCTATGAAGATCATTAATCCCCGTACTAATTCCATCAAACAATGAAATACTATTTACTTTTTTCAGATAGGCCTCTTTGTATAAATGCTGTAATTCTATTATTTCGTGTCTGGACAGATTAGCAAATAACTTACTAAAAGCTTGGTCGAGGCCCAAGCCAATGATGTTATAAATTTTTTTTTCGTCATCAATATTAATTGTTTTACTTAAAGCTGCTTCCTTAATAGCACTTACAATCAAACCAGTTGAATTAACAATGGTTCCATCCCAATCAAAAATTATGAGTTTATATTTTCTGGTCATTTACGGTTGATAATGCTGTTAAATGCTTCTGGAGTTGGTGCTGAAAAGTGAACTTTATCTAACGTTATGGGGTGGATAAAAGCAACCTCTGATGCATGAAGAAACATCCGCGAGGCAATTTTACGCACTTTCTTATTTAACTCAAAATCACCATACTTTTGATCACCAATAATCGGAAAACCTAAATGGGAAAGATGGACCCTTATTTGGTGAGTCCTGCCTGTAATTAACTTCACTTCTAAAAAAGTAAAATCCTTAAGATTCTTTTTAAGAAAGAATACTGAACGAGATTGTTTTGTGTTTATATTCTGATAGTCATCATTCACGACTGATACTTTTTTCTGCCCTTCAGCGTCAGAGGTTTTTAGAAGATTTAGATCAACAATAAGCTGCTTATCCTTCCATTCACCGTGAACAATTACCTCATATTTTTTATGCATAGATTTCTCTCGCATTTGTTTGTGAATGCCCACCAGCGCTATTCTTTTTTTGGCGATCAATAAAATGCCTGACGTATCTTTGTCGATTCGATGAACCAACTCAAGGAATTTAGATTCTGGCCGTGACTGGCGCATAAGTTCAATAATTCCAAAATTAATACCGCTGCCCCCATGAACAGCTATGCCTTCTGATTTGTTTAAAACAATAAAAGCCTCATCCTCATAAATAATAGATTTTTCGATATCGACTATTTGAGCCTTGCTTGCTGAAATAGGGAGAGAAACATCTTTTTCCTTGAATGAAACAGGAGGAATCCTAACCGAATCATTGATTGATAACCTAAAATCAGTCCTTATTCTTTTCTTGTTGACTCTGACCTGACCGCTTCGTAATAATTTATACACATGACTTTTGGGGACATTTTTTAAAATTTTTAGCAAAAAATTATCAATTTTTTGACCGTCGCTACCCTCGTCAATTATATGATATTTAACATTATTTTTAATCTCAAGGGGCATAATTTAGTTTGCTTTTAATGATTTATCACATATACTTTGTTCGTTCAGATATCTTTAAAAATTGTTAAAGAGAAAAACAATTCTGAATTATACATAAACATAAGAATTCAAGGTTAGTACTGCTCACCATAACTTATTAAATAAGGAAAAGAAGCAGTCATAAATACAAAAAGATTTTTATAAAAGAATTTAATAAATTAAATAGTTTTTAGAAAAGTAAAGTTTTTAACAACAAAAGAGAGATGAGATTAGTCCTAACTATCAATCAAATTGACAGGTAGGCTGTGCCTGATTTCCTTTAAATAATTTATAGGAATTCTTTATCTAAAATCTTCATAATAAATGGAGATAGGTAATGAAAAGAATGCTATTTAATGC
>JABMNG010000056.1 GCA_013205275.1 Methylophilales bacterium
CCTAATCATTGCTTCTAAATTTTCAACAGAAAAGGAGGCGTCCCCTCTTCCCTTAAATATAATGTTCCCTTTTAATGTGTTTCCATCAATCTCTCCTGTATAGTAAAAATCTGATTGCCATCTAAAGTCTGGTCCCAATTCCTTGAGCCCAATATATGTCGTGATAATTTTTACAAGGGAAGCAGAATTAAATAATTGATCTTCGTTATGAAGGGCGATAATCTCCCCGCTCGATAAATTAATTGCCCCAAAACCATACTCTGATTTATCAAACTTATATTGATCACCAAAATTTTCAATGCTGTTTATTTTTGCAGATAAAGCTATATGGCTAAAAAGTGTAAAGAATACTATCCAAAATAATTTTCTTGCTAAATACATGCTTTCTTAATTCCATTCTCAGTAACGCGAACCATATGATTAATTTCTTTTTCACTTATAGAGTAAGGAGGCATAAAATAAATGGTACTTTTAATTGGCCTAATAAGAAGCCCATGATTAATACAATAATTAATTACTTTACTCATATTAATATTTTTATTTAATTCAAAAGCCCATATCATTCCAATATTTCTGAGGTTTTTTATTGGTAAATTTTTATAGCCTTCCATCATAAAATTAATTTTATTAGCTTTATTTTGATTTTCCAATAAAACGTCAGTTGAATTGAAAATTGATAGCGTTCCAAGCGCGGCACTACAAGCCAATGGGTTGCCTGTATAGCTATGTGAATGTAAAAATCCTCTTTTTACATCATTGTCATAAAAAGCGTTGTAAACATCAGTTGTTGTTAGGGTAACGGAAAGTGGCAGGTATCCACCAGTTAGACCCTTAGACAAACAAAGGAAGTCAGGTTTTATTTCTGCATGATGATGAGCAAACATCTTCCCTGTTCTACCAAATCCAACAGCTATCTCATCAGCAATTAAATGTATCTGGTATTGGTCGCATAATTTTCTTACTCCCTTTATATACTCTGCATCATACATGCCCATACCAGCTGCACATTGAACAAGAGGCTCCAAAATAATGCTGGAAATTAATGAATGTTTTTCCTCAAAAATTATTTTAAGCTTTGATATTTTTTTTATTGCTATCTCTTTTGCGGTTTCATTCTCTTTTCCTAAGCGCCAATCCGGGGAATCTATTTGAATATGATTCTTCATAAGATGACTATATTGGTCTTTGAATAAAGGGATGTCAGTCACAGAAAGTGCGCCTAATGTCTCCCCGTGGTAGCTATTTTTAAGATACACAAACTTAGTTTTTTTATGCTCTCCTTTTTGCCTCCAATAGTGAGAACTCATCTTTAATGCTATTTCGACAGCGCTTGATCCATCGCTACCATAAAAACAATGCCCCAGGCCCGTCATATGATTTAATTTTTCAGACAATTCAATGACAGGTTCATGTGTTAATCCTGCAATCATGGAGTGCTCAAGCTGATCTAATTGATTTTTTATATGATTTTTTATAACAAGATTGTTATGCCCGAATAAATTTACCCACCATGAGCTTGTCGCATCCAAATATTTTTTATCATTAAAGTCTACCAACCAACTCCCTCTTCCTTTTTTGATTGGAATTAATGGGCTACATTCATGATGTTTCATTTGGGTGCAAGGGTGCCAGACAGAATTAAGACTACGATTAATGAGCTCTTTATTTTTCATGGTTTTATGGGGCAGGATTCATACAGCTTAAATGTATAAAATCAATTTTCTGTATTATCTCATTTGGAATAATTTTTTTAAATGCTGCTAGGTTTTCTTTTAATTGTTCAACTGAGGTTGCACCAACAACGGTGCTAGTTACAAACCATTGATGATAAACAAATGTAAGTGACATTTCGGTAAGGGTCATATTAAATTCTTCCGCTAATTTCATATATTCTTTCACAGCATTTTCGACACCAGGTTTATTATACCTCTGAGCGTACCCCTCGAATAAGTTGACCCGCCCTTTTGTCCGAGGATCTCGGATATATTTACCTGTTAAATGCCCAAAAGCAAGAGGGGAGTATGCAAAGAAACTGAGGTTCTCCCTATACAGTATCTCTGTTAGCCCTAGTTCAGCTACACGATTTAATAAGCTGTAATTGTTTTGAATGCTGGATATAATTGGTAATTTTTTTTCCCTAGCAATTCTTAAAAATTCCATAATCCCCCATGGATATTCGTTTGAAAGTGCAATAAACCTTACTTTTCCGGAGTTTATTAATTTTTCTAAGGTATTAAGTTGCGCCTCAATAGAAATCCAATCAATCTTTCTGCCTTCCTTATATTCCTCTGATGGGTCAAATTTATACTGTCCAAACATAGGCACATTCCTTTCGGGCCAATGAAGGTAAAGTAAATCAACATAGTCTGTCTGCATTCTTTTAAGTGAATCCTCAACAGCCTTAAAAATGTTTTTCTCGTCTAGGGAAGCAGGACCTCCTCTTATCCAATTGAGCCCCCTCCTCGGTCCAGCTATCTTTGTGGATAGAATGATTTGATCTCTAGATTTTTTTTTGATCCAGGACCCTATAATTGTTTCAGTTCTTGAATAGGTCTCGGCTTTTGGAGGAACTGGGTATAGTTCAGCAACATCAAAACTATTAATACCTTGAGATAAAGCATAATCTAGCTGCCCAAAAGCTTCCTGTTGGGTATTTTGTTCACCAAAAGTCATTGTACCAAGGGTCACGGGTGAGATTAATAAGGAAGTCTGCCCTAAAGGCTTATAATTTTTTTTTTCAAACATTTCTAATAAAAAACACTATTTATATATTTAATTAACAGATTAGCCCTTGAATTTTAGACCATTCATCCCTATTATTAGCACTCTATTGATATGACTGCTAATTTAATCCTATCAATAAAGAATAATTTTAATTTAAGAATACACTACTAGGAGAACTTACAAATGAAAATTCGCCCTTTACATGACCGTGTAATTGTAAAGCGTCTTGAAGAAGAACGCACTACAGCCTCAGGCATTGTGATTCCTGACAGCGCATCTGCTGAAAAACCAGATCAAGGAACAATTCAAGCCATAGGAAACGGCAAAGTACTTGAAGATGGTTCAATTCGAGCACTTGATGTCAAAGTCGGTGATAAAGTCCTATTTGGAAAATATGCAGGCCAATCTGTCAAAGTCGACGGAGATGAGCTGCTTGTAATGAGAGAAGAAGATATTATGGGTATTGTTGAATAAATAAATTTATTACTATATAAATATTGGAGAAAAATAAATGGCAGCAAAAGACGTAAGATTCGGCGATGATGTTCGTCAGAAAATGGTGAGAGGTGTAAATATTCTTGCTAATGCAGTTAAAGTAACCTTAGGTCCCAAAGGAAAAAATGTTGTTCTTGAAAGATCTTTTGGTGCACCAACCATAACAAAAGATGGCGTGTCCGTAGCGAAAGAAATTGAGTTGCTGGATAAGTTTGAAAATATGGGGGCGCAAATGGTCAAAGAAGTTGCTTCAAAAACTTCAGACAACGCTGGAGATGGAACAACAACAGCGACAGTCTTGGCTCAAGCGATCATTCGTGAAGGCATGAAATCTGTAGCGGCTGGTATGAACCCTATGGATCTTAAACGCGGAATTGATAAAGCTGTAGAGGCTGCCGTTAATGAGCTTCATAAATTAAGTAAACCATGCAGCACAAGCAAGGAAATTGCTCAGGTAGGCTCTATCTCAGCAAATTCTGATGTTTCAGTAGGTCAAATTATTGCGGATGCAATGGATAAAGTAGGTAAGGAAGGTGTTATCACAGTAGAAGATGGGTCCGGTCTCGCAAATGAATTAGATGTTGTTGAAGGAATGCAATTCGATCGCGGTTATCTGTCACCTTACTTTATCAACAATAATGATAAACAAATCGCATTACTAGAAGATCCATACATTCTCTTACATGATAAAAAAATATCAAGTATTAAAGACCTACTTCCTGTTCTAGAACAAGTTGCAAAAGCAAGTAAACCCCTACTAATTATTGCTGAAGAGTTAGAAGGTGAAGCATTAGCAACTTTAGTGGTGAATAATATTAGAGGAATTATCAAAACAGTAGCAGTGAAAGCTCCAGGATTTGGAGATAGAAGAAAGGCAATGCTTGAAGATATTGCAATTCTAACTGGTGGCACCGTAATTTCTGATGAGGTAGGATTAACTCTAGAAAATATTAAAATTGAAGATCTTGGTCGCGCTAAAAAGGTTGAGGTTAGCAAAGAAAATACGATTATTATTGATGGTGCTGGTAGTGAAGCAAATATTAAATCGCGCATTGGACAAATCAAAACTCAGATCGAAGAATCAACAAGTGACTATGACAAAGAAAAGCTTCAGGAGAGAGTCGCAAAACTTGCCGGTGGTGTTGCATTAATTAAAGTAGGGGCAACTACTGAAATTGAAATGAAAGAGAAAAAAGCTAGGGTCGAAGATGCTCTTCATTCAACAAGAGCAGCTGTTGAAGAGGGTATTGTTCCTGGTGGAGGCGTAGCTTTAATTCGAACAAGAGATGCTATCCAAAAAACTAAAGGTGATAATGCCGATCAAGATGCAGGTATCCAAATTGTGCTTCGTGCAATTGAAGATCCACTTCGTCAAATTGTTTCTAACGCAGGAATTGAACCATCTGTTGTAGTAAATAACGTAACAGCAGGGAAAGGTAATTATGGTTTTAATGCAGCTACTGAAACATATGGCGACATGGTAGAAATGGGTGTTCTTGATCCTACAAAAGTAACGCGCTCAGCATTGCAAAATGCCGCGTCTGTTGCAGGCCTGATGTTAACCACTGAATGCATGATTGCTGACCTACCTAAAGATGACTCAGCACCTTCAATGCCTGATATGGGTGGTATGGGTGGTATGGGTGGTATGGGTGGTATGATGTAATAGTAGTTTCAGACCAAATAAAAAAAGCCTCGTTAGAGGCTTTTTTTACGTTGATTTGGAGGATAGAACATCAACTTTCTTACAGCTGATTGACTAAACAAGATAGAATTAGTTCCCTACCCAATTATCATTAAGACCTATTTTCTGTAGCATATAAACAATGAATGTAACAAATACCCAAAATCGTTATCTAACAGACCTCAACGAAAAACAGATTGAGGCTGTAACTATATCTAATGAATCAGCATTAATCCTTGCTGGAGCAGGAAGTGGAAAAACTAAAGTACTAACCTCAAGGGTGGCATGGTTAATACATAATCAAGTTGCTAGTCCGGGTGGCATCCTTGCTGTAACTTTCACGAATAAAGCAGCTAAAGAAATGCTATTGAGAATCTCAGCACAGCTCCCAATAAACACTAGGAGTATGTGGGTTGGTACATTTCATGGGCTATGTAACCGCTTCCTTAAAAAACATTTTAAAGACGCAGGTCTTCCGGAGATTTTTCAAATTCTTGATAGTGCAGATCAGAAATCTGCTATTAAAAGAGTGATGAAATCTATGAACGTCGATGAGGAACTTTTTACTTCAAAGGACATGCAGTACTTTATTAATGCAAATAAAGAAGAAGGACTTCGATCAAATATATTTAAGGCATATGATGATATCTCAAAGAAGAAGAATGAAATTTATAGCATGTATGAAAAGCAATGTCAGAAAGAAGGCGTAGTAGATTTTGCTGAATTGCTGCTTCGCTGCCTAGAGTTGCTTCAAAAAAATACTGCTATTAGAGAGCATTATCAATCAACCTTTAAACATGTGTTAGTGGATGAGTTTCAAGATACTAGCAAGCTCCAATACCAATGGCTTAAACTCCTTACAGCAGACGAAAGTTATATTTTTGCCGTGGGTGATGATGACCAATCTATTTATGGTTTTAGAGGTGCAAGTCCGGGGAACATGAAGGATCTTCAAAAAGACTTCAATATAAAAAATGTTATTAAATTAGAGCAAAATTATCGATCTAAAAATAATATTCTAAATGCCGCTAATGCAATTATCGATAATAATAAAGATAGATTGGGGAAAAATCTTTGGGCTGCCTCAGGAGATGGTGATCTTATTCGCTTATATACTGCATTAGATGATCGACTTGAAGCCTCGTATTTAATTGATGAAATTAAAATGTTGCACCGAGCAGGTAAAAGTTACGATCAAATTGCTATC
Organism: Methylophilales bacterium; assembly: GCA_013205275.1. GTDB lineage: Bacteria > Pseudomonadota > Gammaproteobacteria > Burkholderiales > Methylophilaceae > BACL14. The sequence continues at coordinate 6,111 of JABMNG010000056.1, forward strand.
CTTTACAGAAATAATGCGCAGTCTAGGGTTATTGAAATGGCAATGGTTTCGAATAATATTCCTTATAGAGTTTATGGTGGTCTACGATTTTTTGAAAGAGCAGAAATTAAACATACATTAGCCTACTTAAGATTAATATCTAATAAAAATGATGATAATGCTTTTATTAGAATAGTAAATTTTCCTCCTAGAGGAATAGGATCAAGATCAATTGAGCAATTAGAGGACTATGCAAAAAATAATTCACTCTCAATGTGGGGAGCAGCAAAAGCATTTTCATCTGAAAATAAAAGCCCAAAAATTTCTAATTTTGTTGAGTTAATTCAAGGGCTAGAAGACCAGATACATGCCACTGGGCTTGATGAGTCTATAGATTATATCAATACATATTCGGGGCTTAAGGAGCATTACTCAAAAGATAAAGATGGAAGCTCAAGGATAGAAAACCTAGATGAATTAGTTTCTGCAGCTAAGTCTCATATGCTTGACCGTAGAGATGAGGGCCATGAGAACCTTTTAACGAAAAATCAATCCTTAGTTTTAGCAGACTTTCTAGACTTTACTTCATTGGAGAGCGGAGAACTTCAGGCCTCAGCTGGCGATGACGCCTTGCAACTCATGACAATTCACTCATCAAAAGGCCTTGAATTTGATGTTGTTTTTATTACTGGATTGGAAGATGGTTTGTGTCCTCATGAGCGAAGCTTGCTAGAAGATAAAGGCATAGAGGAAGAGCGCCGACTGATGTATGTGGCAGTGACCCGGGCAAAGAATAAGCTTTATTTAACTCTGGCTCAATCCAGAATGATCTACGGGCAAGCAACGTATAATCTTCCTTCTCGGTTTTTAGATGAAATTCCAGACGGGCTAATCAAGCGCCTTAGTAATAGAAAAGAAGTTTCATCTTCTCCTACCAGGATTGCACCATACTCAGAATCTAATCATATTTGGAAAGTTGGAACAACGGTTTCACATCAAAAATTTGGTGAAGGGGTTGTGACAGGATATGAAGGTAATGAAAATGATTTGAGAATCCAAATTAAATTTTCTGGGCATGGAATTAAGTGGCTCGCAATGGAGTATGCAAAGCTAAATAAGGCTTAGAGATTTATCTCTTAGCAAGAAAACTTTTTAAAGATAGCAATAAAACTAATAAATTGTAAGCAAAACATAATCGCTACAAAAGATGCTAACAATAAAAGCAATAATAAGCTCGTAAAGAATGAAACCATCGTCATGCTGATAAAAGTTAATGATGTCAGTAGAAATGTAATCAACATAACCAACCCAATAAAGATAACGGTCAAACCAACCCAAGAAAAGAAAAGTGGCATGATATACATTAGCGCCCCTGCAAAGCTCGACTTCAATGCTTTTATAAACCCGTAATTATGGCAAGCAATAAGTAATGGGGAAAACCATGCTGCCATATAAAATGGAACTCCCAATAGCGTTAACTTTAACAGTAAGTATAAAAAGTGATTTGCTTGAAATTGCCTCACTTCAGGTTTTTGTAAAATTAGTAAAATATTCTCGATATCACCTGAAACTAAAAATCCCATCAGCATAGCGTACGCTGTAGAGGCTATTGTCATTAAGAATAATCCTCTAGGATTTTTTGAAATAACTTTTAGTCCGTCTGAAATTTCAAATACTTTATTAGTGCTTACGCAAAAATAAAAATATAAAATAAATACTGTAATAAATGGCCATACTAAAATTGTAAAAGGTGTCAAAAATTGTGTAGAGGGCATGGCAGGCACTATTAAATAAATAAGTAAGTAGGTCATGGCGATAAATAAAGATGGCCCTATAGAAATCTTAAATAAATTTAAGCTCAATAAAATCCATTGACATGCTTTTGTAATCGAATTCCTCATAGCGCGTGTCTATCCATTAAGACTTTCTTAAAGTAATTTGGGTCTTTGATTGAAGTAATTTCACCATCTAAAATATTATGACACGCATCCAAGCGAGACAACCAAAATCTCAATGCTGCAAATCTCATGGCATTATTTATACATTTATGTTCCGAATTTTCCAGCTTTCTAATTGATTCGTAGCCGCTTAGAAAATTGTCAAATTTCCTTTTATCAATACAACCATTACTATCACTACACCAATCATTAATTGTAATAGCTATGTCTAATAAAAGCTGATCATTGCAAGCATAATAGAAGTCAATAAATGCCGATACTCCATTTTTATCAAAAAAAACATTGTCTCTAAATAAATCGCCATGGATAATCCCAGTAGGCAATGAATCATGGTAACAATTTTTTTGATAATCAATCTCTAGCTCAATAATTCTTCGGTCTGCAACTGATAGAAATGGCTTTAGATCATTATATTTAGAGCTTATCCAGGCAATTCCTCTATTATTATCTCTTGTTTGAGTAAAGTTTTTTGCTTGAGTGTGTAATCGACCTAGGGTTAAACCGACAGAATAACAATCACTTTCAGTCCCGCTGTCTTTTGCGCTTCCAATCAAAAAAGAGACTAAAGCTGCAGGCTTTCCTTTGAGTGGAGTAAGGTATGAGCCATTATTATTTACAATCGGCTGTGGACATGAAAAATTTTTGTCTGATAAGAAATTCATCAAATCAAAAAAAAATAACAGCTCTTTTAGTTGATTATGTTCAAATATTGTGAGTATAAATCTAGATGATTCTGTCTCAACTAAATAATTAGTATTGGTTACACCTGAAGATATTCCCTTAAAATTTTTAAGCGAGCCAATGCTAAAGTTAGCAAGCCAGGTATCCAACTCACTTTTATTAATTGGGGTATAAACAGCCATTAAATGCTTAGGGTATCTTTTTGAAAGTTAAAAACTAAATATTACCCATTGTGGGACAATCATCGGGTCCTCTGTGTTATAACGAACCCAGTCCCCTCCTGAGGTATTTTTATAGAGGTAATAAGATGGCATATTTTCAGGATTTACTTTAATCATATAAAGCTGACCATTCACTCGGTATTCTTCGACAGTTTTAGTGCCCTCTTTTTTAATAGTGACCTCTGGCTCTCCAATATAATCAGAGTCAATTGATGATGGAGGTGGCGGTACATTTTCTAGCACTTCAGTATCTTCAGCCATAACAGAACATACAATAATAAGAAAAATGCCACTAATAATATATTTAATCATTTATAACCTTAGTTTAAAGATAAAATATGATTTTATCAAAGACTTACTTTTACTACTAATTATAAATATAACCTACCAAAGTATTTATACTGACATTATAAATCGCATAAAATATGAAAAAATTATTACTAGTTGACGGATCATCCTATCTTTATAGGGCATTTCATGCAATGCCTGACTTTAGAAGCTTAGAGAATGAGCCTACTGGGGTAATTTATGGGGTGCTTAATATGTTAAGGCACATTCATAAAAAATACCCCTCTGATTATAGTGTCTGTATTTTTGATGCTAAGGGCAAAACATTTCGTAATGATATTTATCCTGACTACAAAGCGAATAGGCCAAAAATGCCAGATGAGCTGGCCGACCAAATTGAACCTTTAATGGATGCTATAAAAGCAATGGGCTGGCCTATCCTTATTAAAGAAGGAGTTGAGGCTGACGATGTGATTGGTACGCTTGCGCAAAAAGCTAATCACCAAGATATTGAGGTTGTAATATCAACAGGCGATAAAGATTTAGCTCAATTAGTTAATGAGCGAACCAAACTAATCAATACTATGACAAATGAAGTCCTTGATATTCAAGGCGTTATAAATAAATTTGGGATTCCTCCAGAGCTCATCGTAGACTATTTAACCATTATTGGTGACAAGGTTGATAACGTTCCGGGAGTTGATAAAGTGGGGCCAAAAACTGCCTTAAAATGGCTGGAGGAATATAAGACACTAGACGCAATTATAGAACATGCCGACGAAATAAGCGGAGTTGTTGGAGAAAATTTAAGAAAATCCAAGAGCTGGCTCTCAACTGGAAAAAGCTTGATAACAATTAAGTCTGATTTGAATATTCCAATTGAATGGGAGGAG
>JABMNG010000006.1 GCA_013205275.1 Methylophilales bacterium
AAAAAAGATTAGGAGCCCTTATGTTAGCAAGAAATATTTTAGTATCCACTTTACTCGCATCTCTTATTGGATTTACTGGTGTGGTAAGCGCACAAATTAAGTTAATAAAGACAACAGACGGTAGCGAGTTTACTATCCCTGCTGACGGCCTAAAAGGCACACCAGCTGAAGCGGAATTTTTTAAGACCGGTAAAAATATTTATATTGGTGATGCAAAAGCCATTGCATACGGTAAAAAAAGATTTGGACTCTGGTCATGTACGCAGTGTCATGGACCGACTGCCGGCGGCCAAGTTGGCCCTGGTTTGTTAGGCCCAACATTCCGATACCCTAAAGATGCAACTAACAAGGGCATGTTTGAAACCGTCTGGGCCGGTTCGAATGGTGGCATGGGGGGTAAAGGCTTAGGTATTATGTCAGCAGATGACGGCATGAACGCTGACGAACTTCTTCAGACAATCGCCTGGATTCGTGCACAATCAACAACTGGCGTGACAGGTAACGAGGGGCTGTAATTCTGTAACGAAGCAGCAACACAATTTAAAAGCGACTGAGCTATAATGGCTCAGTCGTTTTTTTTGGTCAACACATTATGCCCCGAAGTCTTTTATATCTAGTTTTTACTCTATTGTTGTTAGGTTGTTCTGAGCCGCCACAGGATAAAGTGGGCTTAAAAGAAGAATCCGCCTCCTTAGAAGACTCAATCTCTGAGATAAAAGCCTCAGAAGCAACAATCTATAGCTCAAGCAATTCTAAAAAAATTATTTTTAATAAAACTGGAGATGCCAGTGAGATAATTATTCCCGAAGAATGGTTTGATACGCCCGCGGCTAAGAAATTTTTATTCACCGGAAAAAATGATTACGTTGGCAACCCTGAGATGATTGCACTTGGTAAAAAAAGATATAACATGTGGTCATGCAGTCAGTGCCATGGACCAACTGCAGGGGGTCAGGTTGGCCCAGGTTTAACCGGACCAAACTTTAACCATAAGAAAAATACGACGAATCATGGCATGTTTGAAACTATTTGGGCTGGGACTAACGGCGGGATGGGCGCTAAGGGATTTGGTTTAATGACACCTGATGATGGAATTAAGCCAGATGAGCTATTAAAAATTATTGCCTTTATTAGAAGTAACGGCGCACTTACTGGAAATGAATAATCAAATGAATAAAACAAAACATAAAATTGTGATTGTAGGCGGCGGGGCTGGCGGATTGGAGCTTGCTACTAAGCTGGGCGATAGTTTAGGCAAGCGTAAAAAAGCTGAGATTACATTGGTAGATGCAAAAAAGACTCATATCTGGAAGCCCTTACTTCATGAAATTGCAGCTGGAAGCTTAAATGCAGATAAGGATGAATTAGATTATTTAGCACAAGCGCATTGGCATCATTTCAATTTCCGTTTAGGCTCAATGGACGCACTTAACAAAGAAACAAAAGAAATTTCTTTGGCCCCATTTATTGGTAATGATGGTACAGAGATTATTCCTCGCAGGAGATTTAGTTACGATACACTTATCTTGTCTGTTGGAAGTACAATCAATGACTTTGGAATTGAAGGGGCCGCAGAATTCTCTATTGCCCTAGACAACCAACATCAAGCCGAAAAATTTCATCAAAAACTTCATAATGCTATTTTAAAAGCGCAAACTCAAAAAGATGAAATCTTACCAGGACAGCTGGAAGTGGTTATTGTTGGCGCTGGAGCTACAGGCGTTGAATTATCTGCAGAGCTCCATAAAGCAACACGAGAGCTGACAGCATATGGATTAGATAAAATTAATCCAGATAAAGACATTAAAATTTCATTGATTGAGGCGAGCGATCGTCTGCTGCCAGCACTTCCAAGAAGAATGAGTTTATCTGTCGAGCGAGAATTAAAAAAGTTAAATGTTAATCTATATATGGGTGAGCGAGTCACTAATGTTTCCGCGAATGGCGTTAAAACGCATACAGGGCGGTTTATCGCCTCTGCACTTGTTGTCTGGGCGGCAGGGATTAAAGCCCCCGGATTTTTAAGAAATATTGGGGTAACGGTTAATAGTATTAATCAGGTAGCCGTGCGGTCAACACTTCAGTCAGTAGATGACGATTCTATTTTTGCCTTTGGCGATTGTGCTGCTTGCCCTATCAAGCCAGGAGCAGTTGAATTGGTTCCACCAAGAGCCCAGTCAGCTCACCAACAAGCTTTAATGCTATATAAAACTATGAAGCGTGTCGTGGCAGGTAAAACACAAAAGCTTCCTCAGTACAGCTATAAGGATTATGGGTCGTTGGTTAATTTGGGCCGCTATTCTACCGTAGGTAACTTAATGGGCTCATTAATGGGTGGCAGTATGTTTATTGAGGGGCTGGTGGCAAGAACTATGTACTTGATGTTATATCAGATGCATCTGATGGCATTGCATGGAATTACGGTGGTGGCATTAAGATTGATTGCAAAATTTATCACTCGACGAACCGAGTCGCACGTTAAGTTACACTAATTTGATTTGGCGTAGTATTGACTCGCTACGGTCATTGCCAACAAGACAAAGAAACCAAAGATAAAGACAATGCCATTAACAGGTAAATTGAATTTAACCATCATTGTATAAGCCCCGCTTAAAATGAGTATGCCTAAATTCTCGCTAAAGTTTTGTACGGCAATTGAGTGTCCTGCGCCAACTAGGATATGACCCCTGTGTTGCAGGAGTGCATTAAGTGGCACAATTAATAGCCCGCTTAAAATCCCAACAAACATAAGAATCACCGCCGCCATCTGCCAGCTTTGAATAAATACCATAGAGCAGACTAAAGCACCCATTATGATTCCAGCAGGTAAAATTTTAATGGAATCTTTCATTAAAATATAACGCGCTGCAACGACAGATCCAACAGCAATTCCTATTGCAACAACCGCTGAAAGCTGTGTTGCCTTATCTAGACCGTATCCGAGCGCATAAGCTGCCCATGCAATAATAACAAACCGGAGTGTTGCACCGGCCCCCCAAAACAATGTGGTAATTACTAGGGACAGCTGTCCTAGGGGGTCTCGCCAAAGTTTTGCATAGGATCTAAAAAAGTCTTTAGTAAGAAGCCATGGATTGTAATGTTGGATCTTATGATCAATTGGTAAGGTGGGTATGTAGCGATTAAATATTGCCGCCAATAAATATAATCCGCAAATAAAAATAATTGCATAGTCTATGTTGTATGAGGCAGCTAACCCTCCTATCACAGCACCAAAAATAATTGCAGCCACCGTTAGGCCCTCTACCCATGCGTTAGCTTGAACCAGAGACTTTTCAGGAAGAAGTTCAGTTAAGATCCCGTACTTTGCAGGCGAGTAAGCCGCAGCACCTATCCCAACAATGGCGTACGCATAAAGCGGCTGCATTCCTAATAGCATAGCTATACAACCAAAAAGCTTAACTCCATTAGACATAAACATCACCTGGCCTTTAGGTCTGGAGTCTGCAAAAGCACCCACAAAAGGAGCGAGTACGATGTAGGCAAGCACAAAGAATTGAAGCAATAATGGTTGGTGCCAGTTGGGAGCTTCAAGTTTTGAGAG
>JABMNG010000057.1 GCA_013205275.1 Methylophilales bacterium
AAGAAAGTAGCTGTTGAGTTATATGAAGGGCGCATTGTTGAGAAAGAAGATTCTATTCATTATGTGTGGGTATCCAAAGGTAAGTATCGGGTGCCAGTAAAATTAAGAGTAATGACAGACGTAGGTTTATTAATTGATCAAACCGTAGTTAGGACCAGCCTGGCACTATAGAAGAATTTTCAATGAAACCGTATTATTTGTTTATTGGGATATTACTTTCATTATTAATCCACATATTATTTTTTTCAAATATTAGTCTATATGAAATAGATAAATCGACTCATCAGGATCTGATAGTTGAACTGATTGCGATGCCACCGATTTCCTCTGAGAATCTAATTGCTAAAAGTGAGAATAGAAAAAAGGGGATTACTAAGGCGTCAAGAGAGCCTGAATTAAAAGAAGCTCATCCAATTATTACAGAGAATCAAATTGAATCCTCTTCATCCAATTTAAGTGAAAACCCCCAAAGAGAAGAGCTACGAAAAGAAATTTTGTGTGACTTGTGTCAGCCGGTTAAGGATATTCTTATTCCAGAGGAAGAAGATAGCTATGGTGAAAAAATTCAATCAATTAAAATTCAATATAAGGTACTTCATGAGTTAGGACCAAATAAAGGCAGTATCAATAATGTAAAACCATTCGGACAAAGCAAGGAAAATAAAAAAAACATACGAAATGAGGTCGGGACCCTTGATATTAATTATCTAATTGATGGAAATAACTACACAATTACCTATGAGGCAAAAGCCAATGGATTGACCTCATTAATATACTCGAAACCGTTAATTCAAAGAAGCGAAGGGTCTATTAATGAATATGGACTTAAACCAGATTATTATATTTATGAATATGGCCAAAAGAAAAAGAACGAGGCTTTTTTTGATTGGAAAAAACAAAAGTTAAAAATTGTACGTAAAAGTGAGGAAAAACTATTTAATCTTATTGAAGGAACACAAGATCAGCTGAGCTTTATGTTTCAATTTATGTTTTTAAACCCTCTTAACAAAATGCAGATGCCAATTACTAATGCAAAGATATTTAAAACATATAACTATCAATACATTGATGAAGGCATAATGACTACAGATATAGGAAATATAAACTTTATTCATGTGGCTAAATTTAATTATCAAGATCCAGAAAGAATTGATCTGTGGCTTGCAAAGGATTATGGTTTCCTACCATTTAAGATCTCAATAACAGACGAAGACCTGAGTATTATTATTCAGGAGGTTCATCAAATTCAAGTGAAAAAAAATGATTAATAAATTTATTGTAATGACATGTGCAGACATTTTGAAAGAAGTTTTTATTAAGCAGACGCCATCAGATGCTCAGCTTAGCTACTTTTTTAGGAACAATCGAAATCTTGGAAGTCACGATCGCTCAGATATTGCAGAAATATTTTATGGGGTTATTCGAAATAGACGCTACCTGGAGGTGATAGTTGATGATCAAAATCCAAAGAAGATGATCTTGGTATATTTAATGGTTATGCTAGGTAAAAGCATACGTGAATTAACTTCAATAATTGATGAGCATGAGGTTGTATGGCTGCAAGATAAAAAATTAAACAAACAAGAAGTTGATAGCTGGGCAATTAAACTTAGCTTACCAGACTGGCTATGGGAAAAATTAATTAAACAATTTCCTGAGAAGGAGGCAATTGAATTGGCTCAAAGTTTATTACTTCCGGCTCAATTAAACCTTCGTGTAAATACATTAAAAGAAAAATCACGTGACGAGGTAATTAATGAACTTCGGCAAACATTCGTAGATGCTGCAGAGGATATATTGCCCACTGAACATTCAGATATAGGTATAGCATTGCCGCGAGGAACACCAATCCAAAAACACCCTTTATTTTTAAATGGAAACATTGAAGTTCAGGATGAGGGAAGTCAGCTTCTTTCATTATTGTTGAGTCCTGGGCGAGGTCAAATGGTGGCAGATTTTTGTGCGGGAGCAGGAGGAAAATCATTAGCTTTGTCGGCCATGATGAAAAATACTGGGCGTGTTTATGCATTTGATATTTCTGAAAGGCGCTTAGCCAATTTGAAGCAACGACTGAAGAGGTCTGGTGGGTCGAATATCATGATGTTAAGAATTTCTAATGAGAACGATCTTAAAGTTAAAAGATTGAAAGGAAAGTTCGATAGAGTATTAGTGGACTCACCATGTACTGGATTAGGTACTTTAAGAAGAAATCCTGATCTAAAATGGCGACAAACAGAGCAATCATTATCGGAGCTCGTTATAAAGCAAGCGGCGATTCTTAAAGCCGCCTCTTCCTTATGCAAAATAGGCGGCTATTTAGTTTATGCGACCTGTAGTTTATTGGATGAGGAAAATGAAGGGGTCGTTGAAGAATTTCTTACTCAACATAAAAATTTCTCTATTCTTCCTCCAAATTTTGTTTTCGAAAAACTAGGAATAAAGTTAGATTTTAAAAATTACTTAAAGTTATACCCTAGTCAGCATGGAACCGATGGATTTTTCGGAGCGCTTTTAATGAGGGTCGAGTAAATGAAAAATATGAACCAATATATTCTAATTTCAGCCTTGGCCGCTATAGTTATTGGTGCAGTAATCAAGCTATTTTTTACGGAATTAGATTATCAGTATATCTCTGACGCAACGGCCATTCTCGGACAGTTATTTATCAAATTATTAAAAATGATTTTAATTCCGCTTGTATTTTTTTCAATTGTGACCGGAGTTTCAAATCTAGGAAATAGTTTAAATGCATCCAGAGTCTGGAAGATCACATTAATTTATTTTACGTTAACTATGTCAATTGCTATTCTAACCTCCCTTGTGGTGATGAATCTTATAAGGCCCGGTACTGGCATTAATATAAACAGCTGGAGCTTTATAGCTCCCCCGGTAACAGAGGCCCTGAATATTGGAGGCTTCCTTAAAAATTTTAGTTTAAGTCTATTTGAAAATCCTTTTAAATCTTTAGCTACAGGCAATATCCTTCCCCTAATTATTTTTTCAATCCTGATTGGAGTTGCGCTTAACGATGCTGGAAAGAAATTTGATGCTGGAAAGAAATTTTTTAATACGTTTTATGAGATTACGTTGAAAATTGTAAATTGGATTATGATGCTTTCGCCTATTGGAATATTTTCCTTACTTCTCAATATGATTTTGAATCAAAATTTATCACTTTTTGCAGAGGTAGGA
>JABMNG010000058.1 GCA_013205275.1 Methylophilales bacterium
CAATGAATCTTCACGAATACCAAGCAAAAAAGATACTTAGAGTAGCAGGAATAAAGGTCCCCTCAGGGCTGGTTGTAACCACCCCTGAGGAAGCAGCTTCATTCATGCTCTCCAGAAATGGAGATAAGTTTGCAATAAAAACACAAATACATGCTGGGGGAAGAGGTATGGCAGGTGGTGTACGTATAATCTCTACCGCCAAAGAAGCAACAGATTTTGCAGAAAAGTTTATAGGGAAAAATCTTGTTACATACCAAAACAAACCAAATGGGCAACCAGTTCATCAATTATTGATAGAAGAGACGGTTCCAATTAAGCAAGAATTGTATTTTTCTATTGTAATTGATAGGCAAACTGAAAAAGTTACCATTATTTGCTCGCCCTCCGGAGGAATGGATATTGAGGAAATTTCCAAAGAGAGTCCTGAGTTAATCTTTACTATTTCATGCGTAATTAATTCGAATATTAATTCGAATGATTTGCAAGGCCTTGTAAAATTACTCCAGCTTAATGAAAATGTTGGCTCACAATTCGCGAAGTTACTAACATCATCCTACGAATTATTCATTAACAACGATCTTTCACTTTTAGAAATTAATCCATTAGTTATTACTAATAATGATGAGTTAATTGCGCTCGACTGCAAAATGTCAATTGATGATAATGCACTTTTTAAGCATCCGGAATTAAATGAGTTGCATGATCTAACTCAATTAGACTCAAAGGAAGTAGATGCACACCATGCGGGCTTAAGCTATATTGCACTTGATGGAAACATTGGATGCATGGTAAATGGTGCAGGTCTAGCGATGGCTACAATGGATTTAATTCAACTATCGGGTGGCTCCCCAGCTAATTTTCTTGATGTTGGAGGGGGGGCCACTTCAGAAACAGTCAGCAAGGCTCTGAAGATTCTAATATCTGATAAAAACGTTAAGGTGGTATTGGTTAATATTTTTGGAGGAATTATGCGGTGTGACATTATTGCAAATGGAATCATTACCGCAGTTAAGGAGGTAGGCATAAATATTCCTATAGTGGTAAGGCTCGAAGGAACTAATGTAGAAATTGGAAAGGCAATTCTCAATAAGAGCGAGTTAAATATTATTTCTGCTGAAAGCCTAACTGATGCTGCTATTAAGGCAGTTGAATTTTCAGGTGAGAGTAACTGATGTCAGTGTTAATAAATAGCAATACAAAAGTGATATGCCAAGGCTTTACTGGAAAGCAAGGTACCTTTCATAGTGAGCAGTCCATTAATTATGGCACCCAAGTCGTTGGTGGTGTGACTCCAGGAAAAGGTGGCCAAACACACCTGAATCTTCCAGTGTTTAATAATGTTAAAGAGGCTGTGATAGAAACAAAGGCGAATGCAACAATGATATACGTCCCTCCTCCTTATGCTGCAAATGCAATTATAGAAGCAAGCGAGGCAGGTATTGAGTTGATTGTCTGTATCACTGAAGGAATTCCTGTTCTTGAAATGTTAAATGTAAAAAAGATTTTGAAATCAAATGGTTCAAAATTAATTGGTCCCAATTGCCCAGGAATCATTACCCCAGATGAGTGTAAGATTGGGATTATGCCGGGTAGTATTCACAAGCCAGGATCAATAGGTATTATCTCAAGATCTGGTACTCTAACCTATGAGGCCGTTCATCAAACAACGATTATTGGACTAGGCCAGTCAACCTGCATTGGAATTGGTGGTGACCCTATTAAAGGCCTTAATTTCATTGAGTGTTTAGAGATGTTTGAGAATGACCCAATGACTCAAGGCATTATTATGGTTGGAGAAATTGGTGGTACCGATGAAGAGTTAGCGGCTGAATATATAAGTAGCAATATAACAAAGCCAGTCGTTGCATATATTGCAGGGAAGACAGCCCCTAAGGGGAAAAGAATGGGTCACGCCGGAGCTATTATTTCGAGTGGAACAGGGAGCGCTGAAGATAAAATAAAGTGCCTTGAAAAATCTGGCGTATGGATCTCCGAATCTCCTGCCAATATGGGAGAAACAATTCTGAAGGCATTAAAAAAATAATGGGTAAGGTTATAAAAATAGTTTTTTTTTCAATGATATTGACTATATGCTGCCTATCGCCTATCCAAGCAGAAGAAATCCCATACCTATTAACTGCCTCAGCAAAAGGTGATATCGAAACAGTTAAAGCGATTATTGGTAGCGGGGGAAATCCTAATACATCAGACAAAGATAACATTACTGCACTTATGTATGCCGCAAGAAAAGATCAGGTCGAGGTAGCTCGATACCTTCTTGATCAAGGGGCTTTAATAAATAAAGCGGAAAAAGATGGTTGGACGGCATTAATGTTTGCAGTAAAAAAAAATTACATTAAAACTGTTTCAATGCTTTTGAGTCGTGGAGCGGACCCCAAGATAACTGATCCGGACGGTTGGTCTGCATATGGGCTTGCAGCCACATCAGGCTATCATGAATCTATTGATCTCCTAATAGAATATGGAATTGACCCAAACACAAGAAATAACTCTGGCCTTACCGTACTTATGTTGGCATGTAAGAATGGTGATATTACGACGATTGATACCTTATTAAAAAAAAATGCTGCCCTTGATCTAAAAGATAAGTATGGAAAAACATCTCTTATTTATGCCACGATGAATGGCAACCAGAAAGCGGTGGAATTCCTAATTAAAAAAGGTGCGAAGATTGATGATTTTGATAAAAATGAATGGACTGCTTTGTCGTGGGCAATAGAAAAAAAACAATACGAAGTTGCGAAAACATTAATTTCTAACGGGGCAAATATAAATCATAAAGATAACGAAGGGACATCAATAATTCATTATGCTGTTTTTAGTGGTAATGAAAAGATAACGGCATTATTAATTGATTCTGGAGTAAGCCTTAAGGCTAAAGATCAATACGGCCTCACCCCATTGGTATATGCATTAAAATCAAAGAATAGTGTAATAATTTATAAGATAAAATCTATGGGCGGCAGGTATTAATTGAAATGAAAATTTGTATAGCGCAAATTAATAGTACTGTTGGGGACATAAACTACAACTACAACCTCATAACTAAAGCCATTAAAAAAGCATCAGAAAAAAAATCTACACTATTGATAACCCCAGAACTTAGCTTAACTGGTTACCCGCCAGAAGATTTACTTTTTAATGATAATTTTATTGCAGAAACAAATAAAAAATTATTACGTCTAGCAACAATAAACCCACAAATGATTATTATAGTTGGGCATCCTTTATTAGAAGGTAAGAATTTATTCAATGCCGCATCACTCATACATAAAGGAAAGGTTTATAGAGCATATAAAAAACAAATTTTGCCAAACTACAGTGTTTTTGATGAAAAAAGGTATTTTTCTCCAGGAGATTCAAGTTTAATTTTTGAACACCAAGGAAAAAGAATTGGGATTCTTATATGCGAGGATATATGGGGCGACACCCCAATAAAAAAACTAATCGAAGAAAAAGCTGACTATATAATTTGCATTAATGCATCACCCTATGAAATAGAAAAGCAAGCCTACCGAATAAACCATATACAAAAAAAAATAAATGGTTCTGGAGCAAAGTTAATATACGTCAACGCAGTTGGTGGTCAAGATGACTTAATATTTGATGGTGGGTCGTTTATATTAGACTCGAATCATGGCTTAGTTTTTGAGTTGCCACAGTTCAAAACAGTTACTCAAACAATAGATCTAGCGACTTTATTCAAAAATAAAAATAAGAAAAATTTAAATGCTACAAAAGTACTTTTTAATGGGCTAGTTTTAGCATTAAAAGATTATTTACGAAAAAATTCAATTAAAAAAGTTTTTATTGGGCTGTCAGGCGGAATTGATTCAGCTGTTGTCCTATGCATAGCAAGTAAGGCATGCAATAGCAGTGATATACAAGCTATTATGATGCCAACTAAGTATACATCTGCCATAAGTCTTCAGGATGCAAGAAAGCTTGCCAAAAATATTTCGGTAAAATATTTGAACAAATCTATAGACTCATTAAATAATAAGATAAATCAATTATTAGCAGATGACTTCAGGAATTATGAAGAAGATATAACCGAAGAAAATATCCAGGCCAGAATAAGAGGTTTATTACTGATGGCTTATGCAAATAAATTCAAAGGGGTTGTGCTGGCAACCAGTAATAAGAGTGAGCTCGCAGTTGGTTATGCTACCTTATATGGTGATATGGTCGGTGGGTTCTCTGTCTTAAAAGATGTTCCAAAGACAATGGTATATAAATTAGCAGAGTATATTAATGAAAAAAATATAATAATTCCCAATAGAATCATTACTCGAGCCCCGACAGCTGAGCTGAAAGACAATCAAACTGACCAAGACAGCTTGCCAGACTATGAGATATTAGATGATATTATCGATCTATATTTAGAAAAAAATCAAAGCCCTTTTAATATAATAAACAAAGGGCACTCATTACAAAACGTAAAAAAAGTTGTAGAATTAATTCATAAGAATGAATTCAAGCGGAGGCAGTCTTCGCCAGGACCAAAGGTAACAAGCAAAGCATTTGGTAAGGAAAGACGTTACCCTATTACTAATAGCTTTAAAATAACAACCAAAGGAAATTAGAATGAAAAAAATAGAAGCAATTATTAAGCCATTTAAGCTTGATGAAGTTCGCGAAGCGTTATCAGAAATTGGAGTGATGGGTATGACTGCAACTGAGGTAAAGGGATTTGGCCGACAAAAAGGACATACAGAGCTCTATCGCGGAGCAGAATATATTGTTGATTTCCTTCCAAAAATTAAAATAGATTTACTAGTTTCAGATGATATGGCAGAAAAAGTTGTTGATACGATAGTGGATGTTTCCAGAACTGGAAAAATTGGCGACGGAAAAATATTTATAATAAATGTGGAAGACGCAGTTCGAATTAGAACAGGTGAACGTGGAGATGATGCTATTTAGTAGAATTAATTTTCTATAAATTTCTTAACTAGCGCAAGATCATCAATAGTATCCACGCCCTTGATATAATCACCGTGATACTCAAAAACCCTAATCTTTATATTATTATCTATAGCTCTCAATTGTTCTAATTTTTCAGAAGACTCATGGGCTGACTCAGGTAAGTCACAAAATGTTCGTAATAGTTTAGGGGTGTATCCATAAAGACCTATATGGTGATATGAAATATTAGGATTCCAATGGGTATCTTCATCGTCAACACAATATGGAATTTTAGATCGGCTAAAGTATATGGCAAAATTATTCTTATCAAGAGTTACCTTTACATTATTTGGGTTAGCGTAATCTAAGTAATTTTTGAATTTTGTAGCGGCAGTGGCATAGTTTAAATTCTCGTTACTCATTCCTTCATACAGCAACTTAATTAACTGTGGGTCAATAAGTGGCTCATCCCCCTGAACATTGATAATCAAGTCATCGTCAGCCCATTGCTTGATTTTGACAACCTCAAGAACACGATCAGTTCCAGAAATGTGATTTACTTTCGTCATTACTACGTCAAAGTTATGCTTTCTAACTTCATCAGCAATTCTTGAGTCATCAGTTGCAATAATAACCTCATCCGCACCACTAATTCTTGCCCTCTTGGCTACGTGAATTACCATAGGGAGGCCACCAATTTCAATAAGAGGTTTTCCTGGCAGGCGACTGCTCATATAGCGTGCAGGAATGACAACTTTAAAGCTCATTTTACTTTTCACTCCCAATTACTCTTGCTTCGCTCTCTAGTAGAATTGGTATGCTATCTCTAATTGGATACGCTAACTTTGCAGAGCTAGATATTAATTCACTATTTTTTTTATCATAAATTAATGGCCCCTTTGTAACTGGGCACACTAGTATTTTTAGTAGCTTTTGATCCATGGTTTTATAGTCCTATTTTTTTTGTTATATCGGCTAATAAATTTTTATCAACCACCGCTTTAATCGAAAGATACCATAAATTTTTATTATTCAAATTAAAGCATCTAACTGAATCTTTCTCAGTCATAACAATTATCTCATTGCCGCATACAGAAAAATCTTTATCAGAAAAACTGTGGTGATCATCAAATACTAATCGCTCAAAAATTAAACCAAGATTAGTTAACAATGAAAAAAATCGTTCTGGGTTTCCAATTCCAGTGACTGCATAGATTTTTTTATTTATTAAGTTTTTGATTTTTATAGATTTGTTATAGTTTACTGACTGAATTTCTTCATACGGCTCGTAATGCATTCCAAATGAATCTGTAGAAGTACTAGTTTCATCATTCATAACCACTGCATCTACACTCTTTAGTCTATTCATTGACTCTCTAAGAGGACCAGCAGGCAATAAATGATTATTACCAAAACCTCTTGATTTGTCTACCACAGCAATTTCGTAGTCTCTAAATAAATCAAAATGCTGAAGGCCATCATCAGATAAAATAATGTCTATTTCCGGATAAGATTTCATCATTAATTTCGCGGTCTCCACTCTTCTCTTACCAATAAAAACTGGGACCTCAAGCTGCCTCTTAATCATAAGTGGCTCGTCACCAACATCCTCAAATTTTGAATGAGCTGTGACCTCTTTTGAGCCATACCCCTTAGATTTATATCCTCTTGAAATAATGCCTGGCTTATGACCAATATTTTTAAGATGACTAGCAACTGCAATTATAAGTGGGGTCTTACCCGTGCCACCAAGAGTTATATTACCTATTACCACTACCGGAACAGGTAATTTATTCGCCGTTAATATTCCAAATCGATAAAAAAAAGTTCTAATACATAAGGCAAGTAAATAGACATAACTTAAAGGTATTAGAAACTTAATCCAGGTGGATTTTCCATAAAATTGCTGATTAAGGTTTTCATGAAGTGACATATGAATTTATTCAAACCCTTTTTTATAAAGCTTTGTATATTGCTTATTATTCATCATTAGTTCTGTATGGGTCCCCTCCTCTACAATCTTTCCATTACTAATGACAATAATTCTGTCGGCATTAACGACAGTGCTTAGTCGATGTGCAATAACTATAGATGTCCTACCCCTCATTAATTCATCTAAGGCATTCTGAACAAACTTTTCTGACTCTGAATCCAAAGCAGATGTTGCTTCGTCTAACAAAAGAATTGGGGCATTTTTTAAAATTGCTCTTGCAATTGCAATTCTCTGCTTTTGGCCACCTGATAATTTAACACCTCTATCACCAATGACGTGATTAAACTTATTTGGTAATTTAGTTATAAATTCAAGTGCATTTGCTGCCTTGGCTGCCTGCATAACATCACTCATACCCTTGGTTTGGTTTCCATAGGCAATATTATTGTAAATAGTGTCGTTAAAAAGGATTGTGTCTTGACTCACTAGTGAAATTTTTTCTCTTAAATCCTCAAGCTTTATTTGGGAAATATCCTTACCATCAATTAATATCTGGCCCGACTCAATATTATAAAATTTTGGAATTAAGTTAATTAATGTACTTTTTCCTCCCCCGGACATGCCAACTAAAGCTATCTTTTCACCTGAGTTTATATGTAGGTTTATATTTTTTAATATAGGTTGTGTTGTTTTCATGTAACGGAAAGTAATATCTTTAAATTCGATTTTTCCTTTCACCTGACCTAAAACTTTACTGCCTGTATCGTCCTCTTTGGCCTCATCAATCACTGAAAAAATACTCAAAGCAGCTGCATATCCAATTTGGATTTGTTCATTAATTGCAGTTAATTTTTTAATAGGTGAAATTAACATTAATAAAGCCCCAACAAATGCTGCAAATTCACCGGCGCTAAAATGACCGACAGAGTAGTAAACTACTAGCGCAAGGGCAAGCGCTGAGAGAATCTCAATCACAAGGCTATTAATGCCAGATAACCTAGCAAGTTTAGTCTGCATTTTTCGGTTTCGTATATTTATTAACGAAAAACGAGATAATTCGTAATTCCCAGCCCCAAAAATCTTCACAATTCTTTGGGCAGATATTGCCTCTTCAGATACGCGCGTCATATCGCCCATTGAAAGCTGAACTTCGGTTCCTGCTACTCTCAATTTTGGCGATACAATCTTTAGATAAAAAGCCATTATTGGTGCCATCGCTAAGAAAATAATAGTTAATAACCAATCTAAATAAATCATATAGCCGAGTATTGCAAAAATAGTAAAAAAATCTCTTACGGCATCGAGAGCAACTTTTGTAACAATAGTTGAAAGTTGTTCTGTTTCATAAGTTAGTTTTGAGACAATATTACCAGCCGCATGAGATTCAAAAAATTTCACTGGGAGGAACATCAATCTCTTAAATACATCGTAACGTAGATCTTCTACGATTTTTCTTGAAAGCCACCTCATAGAGTAACTAGATAGAAAGCCTGATAACGCTCTAACTGACATTAGCGCAATTAATGCAATTGGAAGATAGATTGAAGCATCATTCGATTGTCGAACCAACCCATCATCAGTTATTTTTTTAATTAATGCTAAAAATCCTGTGTTGGTTGCAGCGAGGAGTAGTAAAAAAATAATACTCACAGCTAAAATCCACCTGTATTTTAGCGTGTATTGAAATAGTCTTAAGTAGATTTTTTTAAATTCGTTTAGGTTGGGTTTTTTCATATTTTTTGACATAAATATTTTAAAAAATAGAAGGTATTAATTAATCTTCGTAGAGAAGGTGATTTTAGAGAGTCCTGCTCGGCGTGATCCTTCCATGACATTAATGACGGACTGATGAGGTGTCAGTGCATCTGCGTTAATTATAATAGGCGTGTCTTTATTGTCTTTAGCCAGTTCTTGTAATTTACTCATAATGTCTTCGACCGTCACTGAATTTAGAGTGACCTCGTTAATAGCATATTGTCCTTTGGCGGTTATGGTCACATTAATTGGGAGAGTCTTCTTATTTAATGGGTTTGCTTCTGCCGTGGGTAGGTTAACTTTAATCTCACTGAATTTAGTAAAGGTTGTCGACACCATGAGGAAGATGATGATTACCAATAACACGTCAATCAAAGGAATAAAGTTAAGTTCTAAATCATCCGTATGGTTATTTTTATTAAAACGCATATTGTTTACTTCCTTTCGTCGCGAGTTAACTCGATCAATAAAGCTGCATGCTCTTCCATCACATTAATTTGATGATTAACTTTAGTTCGGAAGAATCGATAAGCGATCATGGCAGGGACAGCAACAACAATCCCACCGGCAGTGTTGTATAAGGCCACAGAAATGCCGCGGGCAAATACAGCCACGTCATGACCACTGCTGGTAAATGAACCAAACAGTTCCACCATCCCAATAATAGTTCCAAACAAACCGAGCAATGGAGCCACGGTAGAAATCATGGCTAACAAAGAGAGGTGCTTCTCTAGTCTAAAGCTAATCGATTCTCCTGTTTGCTGCACGGAGTCTTTTAATACATCAAGTGGTTGGGTATGATTTTTTAAGACGGTAGCTAACACCTCGCCTAACATTGAGCTTTCACGTAAGACTTGAATGGCTTCTTTTTTGATGGTGCCCTGCTTTAACTGAGTCTGCAGATCTAGCCATAATTTTTTGGGAATAATAAGGTTATCACGCAGCGAAAAAGAACGCTCAATAATAATGGCAAAGCCAATAATCGAAGTAAAGATGAGAGGCCAAATTGGCCAGCCTGCTGCTTGAATAATTTCCGACATGATAGATGTTGCTCCTATTGTTTTTAAAAAAGTATACTACTTTGTATGAATTTTACCTTCCGCTAGACGGTAGATTTTAGTCATTTTTTTTGCTAACTTGCTGTCATGAGTCACTAAAATAATTGCCGTTTTAATTTCTGTTGTCATTTCAAGAAACAAATCAAAGATTAACTCTGCATTTTTGTAGTCGAGATTTCCCGTAGGCTCATCCGCAAGAATAATATCTGGTTTAGTAACAATAGCCCTTGCAATTGCAATTCTTTGCCTTTCTCCACCAGATAGCTCATGAGGCATATGGTTGGCTCTATTTTCCAAGCCGAGGGTTTTAAGTAATTTTATAGCTTGATTTATATGGTTTGATTGGCTCCCCCCCCTTATTAATAATGGCATGACAACATTCTCAATTGCAGAAAAATCAGGCAGGAGGTGATGAAATTGGTAAATAAATCCATAATGATTATTTCGGATTGATGCGATCTGATTTTGACTTAGGGTATCTATAGAGTAATTTTTTATTTCTATCTTTCCATGATCTGGCTTTTCTAGTCCCGCCATTAAATGCAATAGAGTACTCTTTCCTGAGCCTGATACCCCTGTAATAGCTATGCTTTCGCCAGGTGAAATTGAAAAATTAACTTTATCTAGTATCGGTTGATCTAACCCATCAAAAGTTTTTGTGACATCTGTAAGTTTAAGTAAGAATGATTTATTCATGCTTTAGTGCGATCGCAGGATCTATTTGAGCTGCTTTCATACTTGGGTAAATTGTTGCGATGAATGATAAAAATACTCCCATAAGCCCAATAGAAATAACATCTTTCATTAATAGCTGAGATGGAAGTTCAGAAATATAATAAACATCTGGAGATAAAAACTCAACACCAAATAAGCTTTCAATAAAGGGAATGATGGTGCCTATATTTACTGAAATGATCACTCCAAAGATTATTCCAAGGAAGGTACCTATTAGACCTATCATCAATCCTTGTGACATAAAAATTAACAAAATGCTCTTCTGTGAAGCTCCCAGTGTCCTTAAAATAGCTATATCTGATCTTTTTTCTGTTACCCCCATAACAAGGGTTGACACAATATTAAAAGCAGCCACAGCAATAATTAATGTCAATATAATAAACATGACCTTTTTTTCCATTTGAATAGCAGCGAATAAATTAGAATGTTGCTTTGTCCAATCAGAGATAAAATAATTATTATTTTGATTGATTAGTCTCTCGATATTTTCAACAGTTAATTTTGTTTTGCCAAGGTCATTTAACTTAACCCTTAAGCCTGATACGCCCTTATCCATCTGAAAGAATTTTTGAGCATCATGAAGGTTAATTAGGACAAGTCCAGCATCATACTCATACATTCCTACATCAAAAATTCCTGAAACCCTAAATTGCTTTACACGTGGAAGCATTCCTAATGGGGAATAATTAGCCTGAGAGGAGATTATTGATGTCTTGTCTCCAATATTTAGTCCAAAGTGCCTCGCCAGATCAGATCCAATTATTATGTCAAAACTTTCTGGCGTCAAGGTAAAGGACCCTTTAATTATTTTAGTTTGTAAATCACTAACGTCTAATTCAATTTCCGGTAATATTCCTCTAACAATAACTCCTCTATTAAATTTTCCCATTGCAATCATCGCTTGATTTTGACTAAAAGGAGCTGAAGAAATAATGTTATCTGAGCCTTGGATTGAATTTTTTAATTTCTGCCAGTTGGTTATATTGTAATTAGAGCTTCTAATCTCAATGTCTGAAGACACACTTATAATTCTTGATTGCAACTCCGATTGAAATCCATTCATAACTGACAGGACAACAATAAGGGACATTACCCCAAGCGTAATTCCGACTATGCTTGTTAGGGAAATAAATGAGATGAAGTTATTTTTATTTTTGAGCCTAATATAGCGAGAGGCTATCCACATCTCGTATAAATTTTGTTTAAATAAATCTTTAATAGCCATATTAATTAGGATTGAGATTGTTCATTCTGCTAGAATTATGTCATGTTTACGGGAATTATTGAATCAATTGGCAGAATCGAGTCTATTAAAAAAAATGGGGGCGATATTGCGCTTTCTATTCAATATGACAATACAAAAATCACTAATTTAGAGGTTGGGGATAGCGTCTCAGTTAACGGAGCCTGCCTCACACTTGTCAATTTTAATAATAAAATTCTAGATTTTGATGTTTCAAGCGAGTCTTTAAAAACAATTAGTCATTTTAATGTTAATGAAAATGTTAATTTAGAGTTGCCATTGAGGCTTAACGGAAAGATATCCGGTCATTTTGTTTTTGGTCATGTGGATGGCATTGCTAAATTAGTTGAAATTAAGGAAAAAGATGGTTGTCAAATTTGGGTTATTAAGGCTCCCAGCACCCTAATGAAATATATAGCAAAAAAAGGCTCTATTTCAATTAGTGGGGTAAGTTTGACTGTAAATGAGATCAACAATGATACATTTCACATAAACCTTGTTCCCTTCACTCTGGAACATACATCATTTAAGTTTAGTAAAATTAACGACTATTTTAATATTGAGGTAGATATGCTGGCACGATATGTAGAAACTTTAATGGCTGGTAACTAAGGATGCATACAATAAGAGAAATCATAGCAGATCTACAAAATGGGAAGATGGTAATTCTGGTAGATGACGAAGACAGAGAAAATGAAGGGGACTTAGTTGTAGCTGCTGAATTTATATCACCTGACCATATTAACTTTATGGCAAAGCATGGACGCGGATTAATATGTCTCACTCTCACAGAGGAAAAATGTAACCAACTAAAATTGCCGTTAATGGTAAAAGATAATGAAGGTAAATTGGGCACTAATTTCACAATTTCAATTGATGCAGCAAAGGGTATAAGCACAGGAATTTCTGCTGCAGATAGAGCAAATACAATTAAAGCTGCAATCGGTAAAAATTCAGACCATACCTGTATTACAAGACCTGGGCACATATTTCCTTTGCTTGCTCATCCTGGAGGCGTACTTTATCGAGCAGGCCATACTGAAGCCGGGTGCGATCTAGCAGATTTATCAGGACTTCAACCAGCCTCTGTTATTTGTGAAGTGCTAAATGATGATGGCAATATGGCACGATTACCTGACCTAATAAAATTCTCCACTAAACATAATATAAAGATAGGGACAATTGCCGACCTTATAGAGTATAGAAGTAAGTCCGAAAAGCTAATAAAGAAAATTAGTGAGAAATTAATAGAGACTGAATACGGGGAAATGCGCCTTATTGCTTATTCAGACCTTCTATCCAAAAATACACATTTAGCTCTAATCAAAGGCCATATCAGCAAAAATGACGAGGTTCTTGTTAGGGTTCATGAGCCTTTGTCGATATTTGATTTTATTGAAAAAGAAACTAACCACTCATGGCCGCCATTAAAAGCATTGCAGCTAATAAATAATGAGGAGAAAGGCGTTATTATTTTTCTTAATTACCAGGAATCACAGACAAAAATTAAAGATATATTAGACGACGAAGCCTCCAAAATTAACAATAAGAATGACTTAAGAAATTATGGAATTGGCTCCCAGATATTGGTTGATATTGGAGTAACAAAAATGAGGCTGCTTGCGTCTCCAAGAAAAATGCCAAGCATGACAGGCTACGGCCTTCAAGTGGTTGAATTTATTGAAAATAATAATTAATAATAAATTTATGTTAACATAATTAAATTGAGCGTTATTACAACAAAATTGAATAAAATTTTTAGTGGTAAGGCCAATCCCTTTTCTTTAATATTACTTAAATTATATGCATGATTCTGGCATAAACCAAACCTTAAAACTTAGCAATAAGGCAAATATTCTCTCATTTGATTTTGGTGAAACGAAAATTGGTATAGCGGTTGGAAATCAAATTACAAAAACATCACACCCATTAAAAACAATTATTTCAACAAAAAAAGTCGAGCGGTTTAAAGCGATTGAGAGCTTAATTAGCGACTGGTCTCCAGGCTTAATTGTTATTGGCCTTCCTCTTAATGAGGACGGGAGTGAAAGTAGGCTAACAATACTCGTTAAAAAATTCTCAGATAAAATTGTTAACAAATTTAAAATCCCCACAACATTGGTGGACGAAAGATATACCTCGGTTGAGGCTGAATCATTGTTAATTTCATCGAATGGCAAGTACAAAAAAAACGATGGTGCTGTAGACCAGGTTGCCGCTCAGATTATCTTAGAATCTTATTTTGAAAGAAAAGTAAATGACATTGCCTGAGCCGACACTTCTTATAGAGAGAATGTATGACCAACTGTCTAAAGAAATAGACCAAGATACCTGCCTTATTGGAATCCTTAATGGTGGCTCCTTAATCCTAAATGAATTAAAGAAAAAAATTAAGACTAAAGTTGATTATGGCCTTGTAGATTGTTCTTTTTACAGGGACGACCTTGAATCATCAGGCATAAAAATAAGAGAGAAATCTACATCAATAAATTTTAATATAGATGGGAAAAAAATTATTTTAATCGATGATGTTTTCTTCACAGGAAGAACAATTCGTGCGGCAATGAATGAATTGTTCGACTTTGGGAGGCCAAAGGAAATTAAATTATTTGTGTTAATTGATAGAGAAAAGAACGAGCTTCCTATAAAGCCAACCTTCTCAACATATAAAATGAATAAATCATCAAATGAATACATTGATTTAATTCTCGAAAATGATAAATTAATTTTTAGGTCTAGAAAATCTAATGATCAATAACCAAATTTCAAATGAAGGTAAATTACAACATCTCATTACAACCGAAGGCATTAGCAAGGAATTAATTACTAAAATTTTTAATTTGGCAGAATCATTTTTAAAGGTTGGGAAGCGAGACGTAAAAAAAGTACCCCTACTGAGAGGTAAAACTGTCTGTAATCTTTTTTTTGAAAATAGTACCAGAACAAGGACAACGTTCGAGATTGCTGCAAAAAGACTCTCGGCAGACGTCCTAAATCTTGATATACCAACATCATCCCAATCAAAAGGTGAGGCATTAATTGATACAATTAATAACTTAATAGCAATGAGTACAGACATATTTGTCATTCGGCACCCTGAAGCGGGAATCCCAAACTATATTGCGAACAATGTTGATGAAAGTGTTCATATAATAAATGCAGGTGATGGAAATAACGCTCACCCAACACAAGGACTTCTAGATGCCTTTACAATCAGAAAATATAAAAAAGACTTTAGCCAATTAAAGGTAGCAATCGTCGGAGACATTAAGCACTCTCGAGTTGCACGTTCTGAAATCCATGCATTGTCAACATTAGGGACATCTGAGATTAGATTGGTTGGTCCAGAGATATTTATGCCAGACGATATTAGTCAGGACAAATTCCAGACATACAATGATATGAAAGCCGGTATTAGCGACGTAGATGTTGTAATGATGCTACGCATTCAAAAAGAGAGAATGCAAAAAGATATTATTCCATCAGAAAAAAAATACTATGAAGCGTTTGGTCTTACAACAGAAATATTAAAGCATGCAAAAAAAGATGCGATAGTTATGCATCCCGGGCCAATGAATAGAGGGGTAGAAATACAATCAGAAGTTGCTGACTCTTCACAGTCAGTGATCCTGGCGCAGGTTACTTTTGGCATTGCAATAAGAATGGCTGTAATGACATTACTAGTAGATAAAAATATTTGATAAAAATATTTTTTTATCTATATAATTAAGTTAGCACTTTATATAAAAATGTCTTATTTGGGGGTTGTAAATGTTAGAAAAGTTAATTGACGCATTATTATTTAGATCGAAAAAAGTATCAACACCTTTAGCAACAGCAGCTAAGAAACCAGCAGCTAAGAAACCAGCAGCTAAGAAACCAGCAGCTAAGAAA
>JABMNG010000059.1 GCA_013205275.1 Methylophilales bacterium
TGAAACCCCACGTAAATTTGTTAAAATATTGTGACGACTATAGTTCAGCTAAGGCATTACTGCTTGATACCTACTCCACCGACCTAAGAGGGGGTACGGGAAAAGCATTTGACTGGAAATTAATCCCACTAAATACTAGCAAGCCTATAATTATAGCTGGTGGTTTAAACCCCCAAAATATAAAAAATCTATTGGAATCAATTAGGCCATATGGTGTCGATGTAAGCGGTGGTATTGAAAGCATCAAAGGTAAAAAAAATCACCAATTGATGAATGAATTTATTACAGGAGTTATAAATGCAGGCGTATGACTTACCCGATGCCTTTGGCCATTTTGGTCAATTTGGTGGTTCTTTTGTTGCAGAGACACTCGTTGAAGCATTAGACGAACTGAAAGAGATGTATGATAAATTTAAGGATGATCCGGAATTTCTAGCTGAATTTCATCATGACTTAAAGCATTTTGTAGGCAGGCCAAGTCCAATTTATTATGCAGAAAGACTTACAAATAAAATTGGTGGAGCCAAGATTTTCTTAAAAAGAGAAGACCTTAATCACACTGGCGCTCACAAAGTAAATAATACTGTTGGGCAAGCATTGCTTGCAAAAAGAATGGGCAAGCCCAGAGTGATTGCAGAAACTGGAGCAGGCCAGCATGGTGTTGCTACGGCAACCATAGCTGCGAGATTGGGGCTCGAATGTGTTGTCTATATGGGGTCAGAGGATATCAAAAGACAATCTCCAAACGTCTACCGTATGAAGCTTTTAGGTGCAAAGGTAGTCCCCGTTGAGAGCGGTTCTAAAACGCTTAAGGATGCATTAAATGAAGCTTTGCGTGATTGGGTTACCAATGTTTCTGATACTTTCTACATTATTGGCACTGTAGCAGGGCCGCATCCATACCCTATGATGGTAAGGGATTTTAATTCTGTTGTTGGTAAGGAATGTAGAACACAAATGCCTGACTTGGTTGGAGGGCAGCCTGATGCTATTTTAGCTTGTGTTGGTGGCGGCTCAAATGCAATGGGAATCTTTTATCCATACATTGATGATAAGAGTGTACGTTTGATTGGTGTCGAGGCAGCAGGTCATGGGATTGAAACTGGAATGCATGCAGCACCTCTAACAGCGAATAGCCCTATAGGGATATTGCATGGAAATAGAACATACTTGATGCAGAATGATGAAGGCCAAATTATAGACACACACTCTGTATCTGCTGGTTTAGATTATCCAGGTGTTGGGCCCGAGCATGCATGGTTGAAAGACTCTGGAAGGGCTGAATATGTTGCCGTCACAGATGATGAGGCATTAAAAGCATTTCATAATCTTTGTTTAATTGAGGGTATTATCCCCGCATTAGAATCTAGTCATGCACTTGCATACGCAGAAAAATTAGCAGCAACCATGCCAAAAGATAAAATTATCTTGGTTAACTTATCTGGAAGAGGAGACAAGGATATTAATACTGTTGCTAAACTTGCAGGATTGACCTTATAAATCATGTCTAAAATTCAATCAACCTTCGCTCAATTAAAAAGTGAAAATAAAAAAGCGTTAATTCCATTTATTACGGCTGGAGACCCGCATCCAGATATGACAGTTTCCATGCTTCATGCACTCGTTGATTATGGTGCTGATATGATAGAGCTAGGAATTCCTTTTTCCGACCCAATGGCAGACGGACCTGTAATTCAAAGAGCAAGTGAGCGAGCCTTAGCAAATAATGTTGGCATAAAAAAAACGATTAAATTAGTTAAGCAGTTTAGAGAAAATAATACCAAAACTCCAATTATTTTGATGGGCTATGCAAACCCCATTGAAGCTATTGGCATAGATAACTTTGTTAATCTAATAAAAGATGCAGATGTAGATGGGGTGGTAACTGTTGATTACCCGCCTGAAGAGTCGAAAGAATTTGTATCGCTTTTAAGAAAAAATGATATAGACAGTATTTTTTTAATATCACCAACAACCGAAGACACAAGGATTAAACTTATTACCTCCCAAGCCTCAGGGTTTTTATATTATGTATCCCTGAAGGGGGTAACAGGCTCATCAAACATTGATATTAAGCAGGTAGCAGAAAGAGTTATGAATATAAAAAAATATAGTGATTTACCAGTTGCTGTTGGTTTTGGTGTAAGAGATTCAGAAACTGCAAAGCAAGTTGCTTTAATATCGGATGCTGTAGTTATTGGAAGTCGTATTGTTTTGGAAGTTGAAAGCTCAAGCCAAGAGAATATTTTGGTAAATATAAAAAAACTAATGGATGAGATAAAGAAAGCTATTAGTTAAAAACTAAAGAGAGAGTCTAGAATATATGAGTTGGTTAAAAAATGTAATGCCACCAAAAATTAAAAAAATTGTTGGCAGTCTTAGGAAAAATATACCGGAAGGCTTATGGCATAAATGCCCAACTTGTCAATCAGTATTGTATCGATCTGATCTGGAGAAGAATTTGGAGGTTTGTCCAAATTGTAATTTTCATAATAGAATTTCGGCCCGCGAAAGAATCAAACTACTTTTGGATGCCCCGGCTCAAATTGAGATTGGCGAAAAAATAAAGCCAGTCGACACCTTGAAATTTAATGATACAGAAAGCTATAAAAGTAGATTGCAGTTATCACAAAAAAAAACCAATGAAAATGATGCTCTTGTAGTTTATCAGGGGCTGATTGAATCTATTCCTGTGGTTGTAGCCGTATTTGAATTTAAATTTATGGGCGGATCAATGGGGTCTGTTGTTGGTGAAAAATTTGTTCTTGCAGTGAATAAGGCTATTAAAAACAAGTGCTCTTTTATAAGCATTACTTCTAGCGGAGGCGCTAGAATGCAGGAAGGACTTTTATCACTCATGCAGATGGCAAAAACAAGTGCAGCATTAACTAAATTAAGTGCAGCAAAGCTTCCATTTATCTCTATATTATCTGACCCCACTATGGGCGGCGTATCAGCTAGCTTTGCTATGTTGGGCGATGTTATATTGGCTGAACCAAAGGCATTAATTGGCTTTGCTGGACCGCGTGTGATTGAGCAAACGGTAAGAGAAAAACTTCCGGAAGGATTTCAAACATCTGAGTTTCTTTTAGAGCATGGCGCAATTGATATGATTGTTGATAGAAGGCAGTTAAGAAAGACAATAGCCCACTTAATTTCACATCTAAACAGTAATTAGTGCCTATAGAGCGTCCAGAGTCCAATTTATTATCTGAATGGCTCATTTATATAGATTCTATTAACGCTAAGAGCATCGAGCTTGGGTTAGATCGTGTAAGACGAGTTAAGGAATCATGCAATCTCAATCCAAACTTCCCGGTCATTATCGTAGCAGGAACTAATGGCAAGGGTTCGTCATGTAAATTACTTGAGTCTATACTTTTCGAAGCTGGGTATAAGGTTGGTTGTTACACATCTCCACATATTTATAGTTTTAATGAGCGAATCTGTATTAATAAAACTTCTTTAGAAGAAGATTTAATAGTTAGCTCCATAAAATTTATTGATGAAAATAGAAATAACATCCCACTCACATATTTCGAAATTACTACATTAGCTGCTATGAATCTAATGATTAAATCTAATGTAGATATCGCAATTCTAGAAGTTGGTTTAGGTGGGCGTTATGATGCAGTTAATGTATTTGAGCCTCAAATATCATTATTAACATCTGTTGGTATAGATCATCAGGATTATCTTGGAGATACGCTTGAGGAGATAGGTTATCAAAAAGCAGGAATATTTAGATCCAATAAAGATGCAATAGTTAATCTCGACAATCCACCTAGCTCTGTGCTTGAGTATGCCGAGGAAATAAAAGCAAATGTATCGATTAAGGGAATTGACTTTAGGGTTGAGAGGAAAAAAGATAGTTTTGATTATTTTGGCTCAGGCACCCATATAGCAGATTTACCATACCCATATCTATTAGGAGCCCATCAAATAGATAATGCCACCGGAGTCCTAAGGTGTATTGAATTATTGCCCCAGCACTTTAATATTAAAAAAAAATCTATTGAGAACGGCCTAGTTTCATGTGAGCTGCCTGGAAGGATTGAAATTATTGCTCAGCATCCTATGGTCTTAGCAGATGTTTCTCATAATCCAGAGGCTTCACTAAAGTTATTTAATTTTTTATCTGAATTCAAAAATAACGGAAAAGTTTATGCTGTATTCTCAATACTCTCTGACAAGGACATTGAAGGTGTCATCGCACCATTTCTTAACTTAGTTGACGAATGGTTTATTGCTACAATTAA
>JABMNG010000060.1 GCA_013205275.1 Methylophilales bacterium
AGAAGCAGGCAGAGCAGTTGATGCAACCGTTGAAGCAATCACAAAAGCCCTTAAAAAAGGCGACACAGTTACTCTAATTGGCTTTGGTACATTTAAAGTTTCAAAAAGAGCAGCTCGAACAGGCCGCAACCCTCAAACAGGCAAAGAATTAAAAATACCTGCGCGTAAAGCTCCAACTTTTAAAGCGGGTACAGCACTTAAAGCAGCAGTTAACTAATTTTTAGAATCAAGTTCAAATAAAAAAGCCCTTACAGTAAGGGCTTTTTTTATTACAAAAACTTTTCACTCCTTGCCACAATGCTTACATTGGCCTATCAATGTTTGAAGCCCTTTGACCGTCTCCAGACCAATAGCCCCTTCAAAATCTGCCCCGTCTACATTCGCATCAGTCAAATTAGCCCCTGTTAGATCCGCCCCTCGTAAATCTGCCTGAATCAATTCAGCCCGATAAAGATTGGTATTTCTTAAGTTTGCCTCTCTCAGATCACCAAAGATGAAGCTTGCAATATTAAGATCGGCACCTTCAAAGTTTGTCTTATAAAATTTACCGGCAGAGGAATCAAACTTCATTTGGCCCATGGGTTGATTACCCACATCCAGGCCAAATTTTCCACCGGTTACTTTTGCATGGGACATATCAACAGCCCCCAATGTGCCTATCATCCTGGCGCCAGAAAGATTGGCTGACTTAAAATTGGTTTCGCCAAAGATGGCTTGAAAAATGATAGCCTCTGTTAAATTGGCGCCCGCGAAGTTGGCCTTCTCCAAGCGAGCTAGATTCAGGTAAGCACGCTGTAAATTTGCTCCGGACAGATTTGCATTCCTAAGATCCGCACCAAAAAAGCTGGTATTGACCATGGTGCAATGTTTTAAATCTTTTCCATTAAAATTTAAATACCCCAAATCATTATTAGAAAAATTACAATCCGGATCATTTAAAACACTATCCGCACTTTCTTGTGATAATTTGATGCGCTCAGCCCCTTTATTTTCCCCATAAAAATTCATTGCTTTTTTAAGGGTGGCCTCAGGGTCCTCTAAAAATATCTCACGAGACTTTTTATTCCCAAAACAATAAAGCTTATTATCAAATTTTGTATTGACGCTGCAATCAGTCATATGAAAATTTCCCTCTGCAAGACTAGTTGTGCAGTAATTTTCTAACTCAGCGGCTGTTACATTACTAAAAATAAATAAACTAAATATTAATAACCATTTATTCATCACAATTAATCCAATTTTGATAAAGCTATAGTAATTTAAGTATAGTCTTATTACAATTAAAATAAAATAACCCACGGGATCAAGAAATGAATCATTCTACTGTGCTGATTACCGGTGCCAATCGAGGCCTAGGCTTAGAATTTGTGCGTCAATATAGCAAGCTGGGTTGGACAGTTTTAGCTTGTTGTCGAGACTTAGATAATGCAAAAGCATTAAAGGATTTACAAAAAGAATTTGCAGCTCTCCAAGTCTTTCAATTGGATGTAGGTAACCTCCGTGATATTACCTCGCTATCTATCCAGCTAAGCAATGTAGCAATAGATGTATTGATAAATAATGCCGGCATTTATAGATCAAGCTCTCTTGGTAATCTAGATGTTGAGGCGTGGATTGAAAGCTTTAGAATTAACACGATTGCCCCATATAAACTAATCGAGGTTTTTTTAACGCAGATTAGAAGAGGGTCTCTTAAAAAAGTTATTTCCATTACTAGCAAGATGGGCAGTATTGATGATAATTCAAGTGGTGGCTCTTATATCTATAGAACATCAAAAACGGCATTAAATAGCATGATGCGTAGCCTGACACACGACCTTGAGAGAGATGGAATAGCAACATTAACCTTGCACCCAGGCTGGGTCAAAACTGACATGGGCGGCTCAAATGCATGGATTAATACTTTTGAAAGTGTTAGTGGCATGATTAATCAAATTGATAAATTATCATCTAAAAATTCTGGTCAATACTTAGACTATAAAGGCGAGTTAATTAAATGGTAAATAAAAAGGTCTTGGGTAGCAAAGATCTATAAGAAGACAGCTTGTAACTTAAGGTAAATTTTGAAAAATACAAACTTCATTGCCGTCACATTGGTAAAATGCCTTCACATAATTAACAATGCTACTTTCATCATCCATTATTTTTATAAGATTTAAGTCTTCTTGATTAATCATTTTCTTTGATAGCACTGCTTGCTCTAACCAACCGATCAAACC
>JABMNG010000061.1 GCA_013205275.1 Methylophilales bacterium
GTCTTCGTTAATTAGTGTATCAATAGTAAATTTTATTTTTTTCTTAAAAAACATTATTTTTGTCTTCTTCCAACTATCTTCTCGTAAAACATAACATCCTCTTTTAATGCTGTACTTTCTTCTTTTATGCCTTTAATTTCCTCAGCGAGTTTATCATAAGAGATAGTTCTCATTTGTATTTCAAGGTTATTTTCAAGTATTACCTTTTCGAGCTCTTGATTTTTAGTCTCTAATTCAGAAATGTTTAGCAAAAATCCAGTAATTTCACCACCATCATATAGCCTATAGAAAAAAACGGTGCAGAATGCAACTGTAAGTAAAGTAGTTAGGAGGTATTTTGGCCATGATTGGCCAATGTTAACTTTAGCTTTTTTTAAAGTTAATGACTGCTTTCTCCTTCGTGAAATATTCTGCATGCTGCGCCTTATGGATATAAAGGGATCAAATCGAGGCCAGCACTTTCAGGCCAGCCCATCATGATATTCATATTTTGCAGCGCCTGCCCTGCCGCACCTTTTACCAAATTATCAATTACCGACAAAATGACCAAACGATTGGTCTCAGGAATTTTATAAAACGATAATCTGCATACATTTGATCCTCTAACAGATTTTGTTTCAGGACAACTACCCGACTCCATCACATCAACAAATAATTCATCTTTATAGAAATCATTAAAAATGACAGATGGGTCAAAATCTTTAATACAATCAACATACAATGTTGCATGAATCCCTCTGACCATAGGCAATAAATGAGGAACAAATGTTAACTTAATTTTATTATTGCTAGAAATAGACTTTAAATTTTCTTCAATCTCGGGTAAATGTCGATGCCCTTTGAGACTATAGGCTTTGAAATTCTCAGAGGCTTCCGACATTAGAAACTGAGTTTCAGTTTTTTTCCCTGCTCCACTAATGCCCGATTTTGCATCCGCAATAATTGTTTCCGTATTAATTAAATTACTCTTAATTAATGGAATTAATGCCAATTGAATAGCGGTGGGATAGCAACCTGGGTTTGCAACTAGCTGGGCCTGTTTAATAGCTTCTCTATTTAACTCAGGCAATCCATACACTGCGCTTTTTAATTCCTTTACAGCGCTGTGTTTCATTTCATACCATTTTTCCCAGATAGCAACATCCTGAATCCTAAAGTCAGCAGCCAAATCAATTACTTTAACGCCATTCTCAAGAAGATCTGTAACATAATTCATTGCAATTCCATTGGGGGTTGCAAAGAACACTAGGTCCGCTTTTTTTAGGTCTGCTTTATCTGGATCTACAAAATAATGTGGAAGACAGCCTCGAAGTGAGGGATATATTTCAGACACTAATTTTCCAGCATCATTTCTAGAAGTAATTTCATGAATGATGACATTAGGGTGGCCAATTAATAGTCTCAATAATTCAACACCTGTATAGCCAGAACCACCAACTACACTTACTTTAATTTTTGAATTCATATTTATTTATTTTAGTCTTTTATTCAGCATTTATGTTGATAAAAAAAAGCCGCTAATGCGGCTTTTATTTTTATCGTTTCGAGAACTGTTTACGACGTCTCGCTTTTCTTAAGCCAACTTTTTTACGTTCAACCTCTCTATCATCACGAGTCACATAACCCGCTTTTGATAGTTCTGGCTTTAACGCAATATCATAGTCCATCAAAGCGCGCGTAATTCCGTGTCTTACTGCTCCTGCCTGCCCAGACTCACCGCCGCCAATGACATTGACCATAATATCGAATGTTGCAGTATTATTTGTGAGCTCCAAAGGCTGCCTTAGAATCATTTGTGACGTATATCTTGAGAAATATTCTGCTACCGGCTTATCGTTCACTACAATATTGCCTTTACCTGGCTGAATAAAAACCCTAGCAACTGAACTCTTTCTTCTGCCGGTGCCGTAATAATATTTACCTATCATAATTTTCCTGAATTTAAAGTGTTATTGGTTGAGGTTGTTGAGCCGCATGCTGATGTTTATCACCGGCATATACTTTCATTTTTTTTACCATAGCATATCCAAGTGGGCCCTTAGGTAGCATTCCCTTGACTGCCTTCTCTAGAGCGCGACCAGGAAATCTATCCTGCATTTTCTTAAAATTTGTTGAATATAACCCGCCTGGATAACCAGAATGTCGATAATAGATCTTGCCTTCATCTTTGTTGCCGGTTACCTTAATTTTATCTACATTGATTACAACAATGTAATCTCCTGTGTCAACATGAGGAGTATAAATTGTTTTATGCTTTCCTCTTAGTCGGTGCGCAATAGCGCTTGCAAGTCTGCCGAGCGTTGCATCAGTGGCATCCACTAACAACCAATCTCTTTGAACTTCATGTGATTTTGCAGAAAATGTTTTCATTATTAAACCAACCATTTACAAAAAAAAAATTAAGACGCGAATTCTAGTCTATTTTCATATCTTTTGTCAATTTTTTAAGGGTGTTTCCTTAAATTTCAGACATTTGAGATGCAAAAGCAATAAACATGAAAAATCCAACATAATTATTTGATAAAAAGGCCTTGAAATTCTCAGTTGGATCCATTCTCAGACCTCTTATGATACCCTTTATCGCGATGACTGCTGAGATAACTAACAAGATATAAAAATGCGTTGAGTAATGATTCTCGTAACCAATAAA
>JABMNG010000062.1 GCA_013205275.1 Methylophilales bacterium
ACCAAAAATGGCATAAGTTTTCTCAATTTAAGTGGTGGCACAAAAATGAGATGGACAAAAGGGATAAGTGATTAAATGAAAAAACTACTAGACGGCTATTCCTATTATAAATGGACCTCAACTGATATATTTTTCTTCTCATTAATCTTTTTTATTATTGGAATTTTAATGGGTGTACTCTATTTAAAAGTGATGGTTTATTCATAAAGCAAGATGCATTAAAACAATGAAAAATTCTTCTTAAGACATATTTATTAAAAAAAATGGCTGATAAATTACAAGAAAAGAATAAGCATAAATGGACAACCATTCATGTGGTTTTATTTTCTTTAATATTTCTGGTAATAGGATTTTCATTATCTATCTACTATGTAAGACACATGTACTTTGGGTGATCAAGGCCTATGAAAATCGCTAAGCTCCAAACTCTCAAATTTGAGTAAATTCCTATTTTTAGACTTTGATGGCGTGTTGCATTCAACCAAGGATCATGCTGCCTTTTTTGAAAATGTTACCTCCCTTACCCAATTGGTCGTGAACTATCCGATCCAAATTGTAATTTCCTCTAGTTGGCGGTTTCAGTTTGATTTAACACAATTAAAGAGCTACTTCCCCCAGCAAATTCAGCATAAAATTGTCGGCGCAACGGGAAAGGAGGTAGTGGATAAATATCCACGCTATCATGAAATTAAAAATTATCTTAAAGAAAGAGATAAATCATTATGTGACTGGCGGGCCTTGGATGACACCCGTTTTGAATTTCCAACTAATTGTGAACAGTTAATTTTATGCAACCCTAATTTTGGACTGCAAAAAAAACAATTAGATATACTGGAACAATGGCTCAAAAATTAATTTTTTTCTTATTAGCGTTGATGGGTCATGCACTGTATGACGAGGTAGCTTATGAAAAACTTAAAGTATTTTAAACTCATTAATATTTTTATGGAGATAACGCCTCTTTGTCCATTAAGATTATTATAGAATCAATGTTATCAATATATCCTATAAGAAAATCTCTTCTCCTCACATAGTGATTAATGATGTCATTAATTTCTTTGTGCATAGCTTCATGTTTCCTAACAAGCCTATAACCTTTTAGGCAGATAGTGCCATCTTTTTTTGTATAATTAATGTATTTTCTTGGAAGTAGAAACTCACGGCTTTGTGAGATTATTATTTCTACTTTTTTAAGTTCTTTTTTGCATTTGAAGTAGCAAATGATCAATTCTTCTGAAATAGGATAGGAAAATAAGCCAACCTTTTTCATTTATATGCTGCAGGTAACAAAATTATCGAATAATTTTTTTTCGTTATCTGTTATTACTGAATAATCATCAATTGGTCGATTGGGAATTAGGTCATGAAGTGTATGCAACTCATCATAACGATCATCCCGCCGAAAACCTCGTCGAATGTCCCTACAAAAACTATGCTCCCCTTTAAAAAGATCTGCGTAATGACCCATATAGCCATGCTGGTCATAATATTTAGTAATTTTATCCTCTGTTACCCTGGCTTGTTCGTGAGGTTTTAGAAGGGCTTCAATTATTGTCACAAATTTTTCCAGTTTCATTAAGGTTTGTGAGGCTAGATTTGCAAAAGGAATAGATTTGCTAAGAAAATGGGTTCTTGCGAGACCTTGCTCCGTTCCACAACAGAAGTACATGGCCGCCGTCATATAGGTAAATAATGAATATAACTTGGTCTGCTCATCAGTCCACACCAGATAACTGGCACACCCTCTTGGATTGATGACATAACACCAATATTCCTTAGGGCCATTGAACCACTGATCTTCTAAAGCGACCACATCTTGTTCTGTCAAAAAATTTGAATGTTTAATGGGCATAGTGTAAATTTGTTTTTTAATACATCAATATTAGTATGCTTCGTTTATTTTTTCTACTCTTTATATTCCCTCATTTCATATTCGCAGAAGTTATCTATGAAAAATTAGGTGTTACTGATGAAAAAGGACGTGAAATAGTCTCGCTTAAAATTGAAGGCCCTATTGAAAAAGATGAATACGAAACATTTAGTGAGGCAATAAATGATATTAATCAAAATAACTATCGGGTGCAGTTCGACTCAGTAATGCTTAATAGCCCAGGGGGTAATGTAAATAACGCTGTTTCCATTGGTTATTTGGTAAGAAGTAATCGCTTATCAACCTGGGTATTGCCTAATGATGAGTGCTTGAGTGCCTGCCCCTTAATTCTTCAGGCCGGCGTATGCAAAATGGCAGAAGGTGAAGTCGGCCTTCATCGTTCAGGCTCTGATTATTCATTGCCTTTAGCTAAGATTCGGCAAGAAACCAAAGACCATGAGTCTTATATCAAAGACTATCTTAAATTCATGGACGCATCCCCAGAAATTGCTTGGTATTATTCAGCTATTCCTCACTGGGACATGAAATACTTACAATTTGCGGAAAAAAGAAATTTTGGCCTATTTGCGGCGAATGAAGACGAGATGCAGTACCGGCTTGAGATTGCCTCTCATCAACTAGGCCTTTTTAAAAGCGATCTGATAGACATTGTTCGTGATCGTTTCAACAATACTTATCCCGATTATGATTCTGAAGAAAATGGAATTGAATCCCATTTGTATTATTCTTTTCCCTCCTGCTCTGAGCAGCTATTCCTAGACGACTCTATTACCGAACACCTAGGCATTAATATCGATAAAAAACCTGAAGAAATCTTTGAGGTTAGCAGTGTTGATCAGGGTATCACTGATGAGGAAGAAAATTTAATTTCCACTGATAAGGTTCCTCATAAAGAGGGGCAATCTTATTATTACAGCTTTCATTATGTGGCTAAAGGCAAAGAAGTTAGCTTTGAGGAAAGAGTAACCGTTTCAGGACCGACAATCTGGGGTAACGATAAAGGAACTGATTATGACAACACCTCCGCTGGCATTGAAATATCCGATGATAAGAGTTCAATTACGGTTACCCGAACCCAAAAAAACGAGGGTTTTATTATCAATTCTTGGACAATAACAAAAGAAGACCCTAAAGGACCTGTAAAAATTGAGATTTTATTCAACGATGAAGTAGTTAAGACGTTTAATTATGTGATTGAGTAAAGAAGAATATTATTATTTAGATATTAAATTAAACAAAGTAACATCATAAAATTATGAAAAAAATACTCCCACTCTTATTCTCAAAATTTTAATCTCCTAAATAGAAAGAAATGGTCGTAACTACCCGCACATCTTTTTCAATCTTTTTGTCATCCGAATAATTATCACCGATATCTCGTATATAGAAATTACCTTGCCTCGCACTCTGGATGCCGGTCACTTTGGCATTAGCTACTTTTGCAAACTCACTGGCGGCAATCCTGGCATTAGCGGTTGCCTCTTTAAGCATTTCAGGCTTTATGTCATTCAATTTAGTAAAAGTATAAGACGGATCGTTATTAATGACCGAGATGCCTTGAGCAAGAAGTGTGTTCAGTTTAGTTCGTACTTTAGGAACTAGCTTGACCTTGTCTGTCTCTACGCTAATCGTTCCTGAAAGCATGTGTTGAGTATCAATCAACATCTGATCTTCGTTACGGTATTCCTTTTGTTCGTAATCAATCACACCAACTTTGATCTCATCACTACTAAAACCGTTTTCAGTTAACACTTGAATAATCTTGGCCTTGTTTTGCTCTACTGCTTGATATAAATTCTTGATCTCGGAAAACTGATTACCCTTGACCCCGTAGCTGATATTCCAATTTGCTCGGTCAGCTTCCACCCGACGCTCTGCCAAACCTTTCGCTTCAGCGGTATTGAGTTTAGCGTTATAAAGCACTTGACCAACAAAGTATCCGCCTATAGCGATGCCTAGCGATAGGACAACACCCATGATGATGAGGCTGTACTGATTGAATGATTTCAATATGGTTTTCCCTAAATTAGATACTTGATAGACGGTTGTATTTAATTTAAGTCAGGCTTAACATTTTTTAAAATGTCTCCAAATTGAAATTTCCTTGAAAAAAAACATACAAATGCAGCTGAAAATACTATAGTGGAATTAACTAAAAGAAAATCAGGACAAATTTTGGAAAAAAAATATTGTCAAAGTTGCGGTGAAAGTGTTCTAGCTAGCATTAGAAAGTGTCCAAAATGTGGCTCTAAGGACATTGGTTTAACTGCTAATATAGAATATATTCCTAAGGACGAATATAAATCATCTAGAACATCTCAAAACGAACCTAAATCAAGCCCACCTTCTTCTAATACCTATTCTAATTCATCAAGCCAGCCTTATCCATCTGACAATAGTTCATCTTTTGTAAGTAACTTATTTGAAATTGGGGGTGGAGCTTTAGTGATGATAATTTTTTTTGGTTTCGGTATTGTTCAAGTAGTTTCTGGGTACATTGGCATTGAGCATGAATTTGGAGCAGGCTGGGCATTTTTTGCCATTGTACTTTTTCTTATGCTGAGAATATCACTTCCACTAATGATCGGTATGTACTTATGTGCGGCAAATGTTTGGGGGTGGCATTGGTTTTACGCCTTGCTATTCACAGCACCAACATTAGTTTTTTTAATTCCCGGAATGATAGCTGCCATGATTGACACTATGAGGAAGTAACTCTATTAAAAATAGGAGAGAATATGTATTGTGA
>JABMNG010000063.1 GCA_013205275.1 Methylophilales bacterium
AACCATCAAAGTTAGTACTACAGGAGTTCAGTCCCCACTAAAAAGCATAGACTTTATGACCTTACGGATTAAGGATGCTGTCTGTGATCAATTTAGACAAAAGATGAATCGCAGGCCGGACGTAGCAGTGAGGGATCCCGATATACGCATCCATCTATTCCTAGATAAAAATACCTTTCAAATTTATATCGATTCTTCAGGAGAGCCTTTATATCAACGTGGATTTCGTGCCGCAAGTGTTGAGGCACCCTTACGAGAAAACTTAGCGGCTGGCATCATCCATTTGTCAGGATGGAAGCCGGGTGAAGCTTTCTTAGATCCGATGTGCGGCAGTGGAACTTTTTTAATAGAGGCGGCAATGATAGCTACACAACAAGCGCCTGGACTTAAGAGAGACTTTGGTTTTCAGCACTGGAAGAATTTTGATCAAGCCCTATACCAACAAATTAAATTAGGTTACCAAGCACAAATTAAAAAAAGTGAATTCCTAAGGATATACGGTTCAGATAAAGACCTGCGAGCTGTTCGTGTTGCTAAAAAAAATCTTGCACTGGCTGGATTTGAAAATGCTGTTCAATTAGTGTGTAAGGACTTTAACCAAATTACGGCACCTTTAGATGAAGGGGTGTTGGTGACTAACCCTCCTTACGGAGTCCGAATTGGTGAAGATGAAGAGCTTGCTGGATTTTACCCTCTGTGGGCTACGACCTTAAAGAATGTGTTTGCGGGTTGGAGGACTTATTTTTTAACCAGCGACTTAAGGATGCCAAAACTTATGCGACTTGCGCCAAGTAAAAAGACGCCGCTCTACAACGGCGCCTTAGATTGTCGTCTCTTCGAAATTAAGATGGTTGCGGGTAGCAACCGAAAATAACTTTATTTTAAAGCGCTGATTGCCGCCTCGTAATTTGGTTCTTCCGTAATTTCTGCTGCCAGCTCACTATGAATGACCTTATTATTTTCATCGAGCACAATAACTGCGCGAGTGGTTAAGCCTTTTAGGCTAGTGTCTAGAATTGCCACGCCGTAGTCACTTGAAAATTTTTCGTTATTTCTAAAGGATGATAGCGTCACAACCTTATCCGTACCTTCAGCCCCACAAAAACGCTTTTGTGCGAAAGGAAGGTCAGCCGAGATGCACAAGACAACGGTATTTGATAATTGACTAGCTTCGTCATTAAAACGCTTCACTGATAATGCGCAGGTTGGTGTATCGATACTTGGAAATATATTTAAAACCTTTCTTTGTCCAGCAAAGCTTGCGAGGTTAACGTCTTCCCTCTTATCGTTAGCCAAGCTAAAGTCTTTTACATTTTCGCCTGGTTGAGGAAATGATCCGCCAATTGAAACGGGCCCGCCTTTTAACATAACTTGACTCATAATGATTCTCCCTAAAATTTATAATAAATATTGTATTTGCAACCATTCTACCAAAGCTTCTCAGGTAAAATAATTTATATGCATCAAATTGATAACATTCATTATATCCACCTTCGCTGCCATAGTGAATTCTCAATCACAGACGGCATTGTAAGAATCTCAGATTACATAGAAAGAGCTAAATCAATTAACATGCCAGCCTTGGCGCTTACCGATTTAAGTAATGTTTTTGGGGCGGTTAAGTTCTATAAGGCTGCAACAGAAGCCGGCATTAAACCTATTATTGGTTGTGACGTTTGGCTTGAGAATGAGGTAAGTCGGGATCAGCCTTATCGACTTTTAATACTCTGTCAAAACGAACAGGGCTTTCTAAATTTATCCGAGCTCCTATCAAAAGCCTACCTCGAAAATCAATACCGCGACCGAGTAGAGGTAAAAAAATCATGGCTTCAAATAGAAAATACCTCCGGATTAATCCTTCTTTCTGGTGCAATCTCAGGCGAATTGGGGCAGCTTATTACTCAAGGGAAGCTAGACCAAGCTCATGCCTCGTTGAAGCATTGGAAGGAATTATTTGGCGACCGATTTTATTTGGAAATCCAAAGGCATGGGGAAGGAAATTTTAGGGAACAACAAGATCGCTATATAGAGCAGGCTCTCCATTTAGCTATTGAGTATGAGATGCCAGTTGTGGCGACCCACCCAATTCAATTTATGGCTGAAGATGATTTTAGAGCGCATGAGGCAAAAACATGCATTGCTGATGGATATGTTCTGGGTGACCAAAGAAGGCCAAAACTGTATTCACCAGAACAGTACTTTAAAGACAGCGACCAGATGCAAGTGTTATTTCAGGACATTCCTTCGGCCCTTGCAAATACCGTTGAGATTAGTAAGCGCTGCAACTTTATGTTTCATTTAGGGGAAAGCTATCTGCCTAATTTTCCTATTCCCGAAGGAATGAAGATTGATGGCCACTTATTGCTCGAGTCGAAGAATGGTTTAGATCGTCGTATGGAATTACTTTACCCAGACATTTCCGAACGCGAAAAGAAAATACCGCAATACCTAGAGCGCCTTAATTTTGAGGTGCAGGTTATTAACCAAATGGGCTATGCAGGTTACTTTTTGATTGTGGCCGACTTTATTAATTGGTCTAAAGCGAATGCGATTCCAGTAGGCCCTGGCCGTGGTTCTGGTGCTGGCTCAGTGGTGGCATACAGTTTAGGGATTACCGACCTGGACCCCTTGGCCTACAACCT
>JABMNG010000064.1 GCA_013205275.1 Methylophilales bacterium
CTTCAACGAACCTGCCATTATGAAATGCTTGGGCCTTAAAGGGTTTAATGTGTGTATTTACAAGAGAAGGCATGATTTTTCCTTATATTTATTGTTAAAAGAAAAATGAGTATAGGGAAATAATTTAATTTGTATAATTAATTATAAATATTATTATGATAGTTTTTACTTATCAATTAAGTGCCTTCTTAAATAACATCTCCTCTCGCTGAAGCTCTTTTAGCCTGGTCTCTACGCGTGATTTTTGGTAAAAATTTCCATCTTTAGAGCGCACCGCTAAATCCATCAGAGAGATCGCCTCTCTTAAATTGTATCGATAGTAAAATGCCTCCGCTAGACTCTCATTTTGCAATAAAATATTCCCTAGTTTGGCATGAGCCTTAGCCATCAACTCATAGAGGTTAGGATCCCTAGGATAAATTGAAAGATATTTTTCTAAAAGATTGATCGCCATAGGGCTCTGCTTAAAACCAATATAATGGTCCGCTAGGCCATACACAAATGCACGGTAGGTAGGAAACATTGACAGGCTTTTTTGATATAAGTCTGTGGCCTCATTAAGCTTTCCTTCCTTAATTAAGAGTGTTGCATCTAAATTAAGCAGCATCGGATTTGCAGGCTTCAATTTTTGAAGAAAGTTTATTTCCTGTCTGGTCTCTTTGATCTGATTGTTACGGTAATAAGCATACGCCAGAGCAAAGTGCTCGCCGGACTCATTAAGATACGATTTATTTTTTATATTCTCTTTAAGGAGGTTGATGATACTCGACTTCTCTTCTAAAAATGCCCTTAGTTTCCCTTTAACGTAGTAGAAATTATCCGAATCCACTCTTTGCCTATAAGGGAAATCCTTAAGACGATCTTCAATATCACTAATACGGTCCGAGGTTATGGGATGGGTTCTCAGAAAGGCAGGTGCCGCTCCGTCGCTAAACTGACTGGATTTTTGCATCGTTTTAAAAAAATTAATAGAGCCCCTCACATCAAATCCAGCCCGATCAAGCAACTTGATGCCTTCACGGTCTGCCTCTTTCTCGTGCGCTCTCGTAAAGTCCAAGGTATTCTGAGCGGCACTGGCACTAGCTGCTTGCATCGCACCACTCGCTAATTGAGGATTGGAGCGGGAGATTAGTATTGCCAACGCCATCCCAAGCGCAGTCTTATAGGAGTCACGCTGCTGTGAGGCAA
This sequence comes from Methylophilales bacterium, assembly GCA_013205275.1. Lineage (GTDB taxonomy): Bacteria > Pseudomonadota > Gammaproteobacteria > Burkholderiales > Methylophilaceae > BACL14. The sequence continues at coordinate 1,189 of JABMNG010000064.1, forward strand.
TAATCCGCGGCAAATGCTTTTGTGTAATATGAGAAATTTCATGCGCCAAAACGCTTGCCAACTCCGACTCAGAGTTTGCGGCTAAAAATAACCCAGTATGAACACCCACCACACCACCCAGCATAGCAAAGGCATTGATAGTGGAGTCGTTGAGGATAAAGAATTCAATATGGCGATTCGAAATGGACGTGTTCATCAATAAGTTATTTCCCAAGCTCGCCAAGTAGTCATCAATCTCAACGTCATGGATTACACTTGGACTTTGGTTAACCTGGTAGAGGATCTGTTTAGAGATCCTGTCCTCTTCGGCAGTGCTAATTATGTTGTCGGTGTAGCTTCCTAAATCAGGTAGCTCATTGGCCATCAGGGTACGGCCTAAGAAAAAAATTATTAACAAAAGCTTTTTCATTGTTTTATTTATAGTTAATATGTAACGGTATTCATTATAAGATGGTTAATTCATGCTCACACACATTGATGCTAATGGAAATGCCCAGATAGTCAACATTTCTGAAAAAAATATCACGCAACGCTTAGCCATAGCCTCCGGCATGATTACCATGAAAAAGGAGACTCTTGAGCTCGTTCAATCGCAAGGGAATAAAAAAGGAGACGTCCTGACAGTTGCAAAAGTGGCAGGTATCCAAGCGGCAAAGAACACATCAGGTCTTATCCCCTTATGTCACCCCATCAGCATAACCGGCATTGAAATTAACTTTATTGTCGATGTGAAGATTCCATCAATTAAATGCGTTGCAAAAATAGAATCCACAGGGCAAACCGGAGTAGAGATGGAGGCCTTAACTATGGTATCAGTCTGCCTTCTAACCATTTACGATATGTGTAAGGCTGTGGATAGAGGTATGGTCATCGGCGAGATTAAATTGCTGGAAAAAGTTGGTGGTAAATCAGGTTCCTGGAAAATCTAACCATAAAAAAAGCCCCAAGACCGCTTTTTTAAATAAATTTAATGAACGTTAACCTACCTTTAAAAATAATTAACAGATAACCTTAGTTTATTGTAATTTGATCCATTGAATGATTTTGGCTGCAATATGAGCTCCCTTGATTATACTGATATTAAATCCAGGATCTTGATACCATAAAGCTTCTTTTCCCAACGGCCTATAACGATTGGGCTCGCCTACACCAAATATAGTGAATGATGGGATACCAACTGCACTGGCCATATGACCTAAACCAGAATCATTACCGACAAAGAATTTAGACTTCCCAAGTAAGGCTGCCGTTTCTAGTAAATTAGTTTGGCCCGCACAGTCAATTACTTTTCCGGAATACAATTTCATAAAGATAGATGACTTCTTAGCATCCTGATGACTCCCCAATAATAAAACTGCATCAAAAAACCCACTGAGTGAATCCGCTAAATCTACAAAATTTGATACCGGCCAAATTTTTCCATCGAAATTAGCCCCCAAACCTAAGGCTAAGATATTTTTTTGTTTGCCCAACACTTTTTTAGAAAATAAACGTTCTTTTTCAGAAATCCAGATCTTAGGGTTAGGTATGGGAGCGTTCGTTACTTTTTTAATGGCAAGAAAGTGCCTTTCTGCGCTATGAAGATTTAGGGTGGATTGATTGGAATGTTTAAATAGTTTTTTTTTTGCTTTAATAAAATAAAGCAAGCCATCAGAACGTAGATCGACTGCCAATTCATAATGCGTCTTCCTAATATTCATTAGTAACGAATAAATTCCCGCCAAACCCAATTTCTTGTCTTTTTCATAAAAAATTCCCAAATAAGGGCAATGTTGAAAAATTATTTTAGAGCGGGTATCGCCGATAATATCTATCGTTGAATCAGGAAATTGAGCGTGCAATGCCTCTAAAGTCGGCGTTGTAAGTATCGCATCGCCAATATTTGAAAGAGTAATAAATAGAATCTTAGAGTTAACTTCTTCTAGATTTCTGGCCACTTGGTTCATTGGTCTATAATCAGGATATTTATTGAGACTCATGGCCCTTATGCCTATCGTAATTCCATAGATATTGCATAGGGTTTCTTTTAATCTGCTTTTCCAATTGGAAATTTAATTTTCCCGGAGTATCAATGTCATTACCTTCAATTGTCTCAAGATGAATAATAAATCCCCTGCCAAAAGTCATTCGTTCGGCAAATACCATAATAATGGTTGCGTTAGTCTTTTTAACAAGTCGACCTACAAGCGTCATCGTCAGAGCTGGTCGATTAAAAAATGGTGCCCACTCACCTTCTCCCTTATTAGCTAATTGATCAGGCAGGATTCCAACGGCCTCTCCTTTTTGAAGGGCTAGCAAAATAGATTTAATGCCCGCACGAGAAGTTGGTGCTAATCTTACCAACCCTTTTTTTCTGCCCGCAACCATCAAATCATTTAGCCATTTTTTTCTTGAGGGCCTATAAAGTAATGTAATGGGGAAGGATGCCCCATAATAGATAGGAGCAATTTCATAGCAACCTAAATGAGGGGTTAAAAAAATGATACCTCTGTTCTTCTTTTGGGCCTTAAGAATTTCAGCCTCGCCCTCTACAGAATGAACCCAGGTCAATACCCTTTCTTGAGAGCTAATCCAGATAATAATGCTTTCAATAATTGTCTTACCACTCTCACATATATTTCTTATTAAAGCCCACGCTAGGGTTGAGTTATTAATATCGGTCTGACTAGCACGTATATTTTTTATCAAAATATTATTAGTATTTTTTTTTAATAAATAGAATAGGATTCCTACAAAAGCCCCTAAGATCTGGATGATAATAAGAGGTAATAAATAAGAGATTAGATAAAAAGTTTTTTTTGTCATTAGTGCTAGAACCTAGTTGTATTGAGAGTAAGATTTTTCTTCTACAATACCTGAATTAAGTAAAATATTAATTTCCTTTTTAATTTTTGCCCGATTATCGTTCTCGATATAGACTGACCTGGCTAATTTAACAAACGACTGATCAAAATTTTTAAGTCGCTCGTGGTTACGCTTTTCGTCCTCGATATCCCATAAAAGAGAATTAATTTTTTTTAGCTGATCTTTTAGGGAGGTTATCTTGCCATCATTAGACTTAATTTTAGAGTAAATATTCATAAGCGCATTGAGCTCATGGTTAATATTTAATAGCTTGGCCTTATCACTAATCCTAGACTTCTTAATTTCTAGAATGGTGATTTTATCTATTAACTCACCGATAGATACTGGTATCATAATCTCCTGATTCATAATGTATCCCTATATAATTTTTCAATTTAGAATAATTAAAGCAATTTAACATGAAAAATAAGAAAATTCTTGTATACACAAACGGAGAATTACTAGGTGATGGCCTGTACAAATTAGATTTTATAAAAAACTTAAAATCTAATTTTCCCAGGTCAAAAATTTTTTGGCTTTGTGCAGGTAAAAAAACTGTTTACTCCAGTATTCTTTCACCCCTAGTTAAAGATTTGATTTATGAAGTAATTGATCTTAATAAGACAAACATCTCATTAATAAATTTTATTTTTAACAGTCATCTCAGGAATAATAAATACGACATCGTCATTGACACCCAGTCATCAATATTAAAAACATTACTTATTAAGACAATTAATCATGATGTATTTTTGAGTGCCACCGCAAATTGGCTATTTTCTAAAATTTCGCCAAAAAAAAATTCAGAAAAAAAAGTTCGCTTAATTGATAAACTAAATTTTTTTGTTGACCTTGTAAGCAGTTACTTTAATAAATCAATCATAGGGATACAACCTTACCAAATAAAAATTACTACGGAATACAGTATTCTCTCAAAAAAACTTCTGCCTCTGAGTGATAAGTATGTAGGAATTTCTCCCGGAGCGGGTGACCAGAGAAAAATTTGGCCTCTCGATAATTTTATTAAAGTAGCCAGAGGTCTTGTTGAAAAGAATTTTATACCGGTTTTTTTTATTGGCCCAGGAGAGCAACACCTCGCAGAACAATTAAGAAAAGAGGTCCCGAGTGCCTTATTTCCTGAGCTAGAAAAATCTGCCATTAAAAGTAGATTGGCTGGACCAATTCTTGCGATTGCCTTAGCAAATAGGTTGGAACTATCTATTGCTAATGATTCTGGTGCCGGGCATATTTTTTCTAAAAGCACTGCCCCACTAATCCTATTATTTAGCAAGCATGACCCAATAAAATATGCTCCTAACTCTTGTCGTCTTACTATTATTGACTCTAAAGCCTTCGGAGGTCCTCAGCCAGAACTGATACCATACGACTTTGTTATGAATAAGGTGTATCTCGCTCTAAAATTAGGTAAGTTCAAGTAGTTATACTTTCTATAGCAATTGAGTAAATTTTTTCTACACTAAGCTCCCACAAATTTTCTGTCTTAATCACACTAAAATTTCCTCTTTTTAATTCCGAACGAATCGATGAGGTCTTAGGTCCAAACAGGGCAATTCCTTTTTTATTCAGGCAAGAGGCAATGTGGCATGGCCCAGAATCATTGCCTATTATATAGCATGCTTTTTGTACCACTCCCGCAAGTTCCTCCCAATTAAGATTGGTTAAAATATGTCCTGGAATTTTTGTTGCTAGCTCTAACTCATCTGGCCCAAGAACAGAAACGACACAATACTTATTTTTTATTAACAATGAGGCTAGATCGGAATAGTAAGGCCATCTTTTTTCTTTATGGCTCCTAGAGGAGCCTGGCAATAGTAAAATATAGCGTTGTTCAATTTTATTTTGATTTAATAAATTTTCTGCATTATTCGCTAGCCACTTTATATCAGGCTTTAGTAGATTCTTGTTATTTATGCCTCTATCTTTAAGCATTTCTGAGAGTCCTCTTAAGCCAGAAGTAGGGTGGTGTCTTCTTTCTGTCGTAACCCAACTTGCATTTTTAGCGAAGTACCTTTTATAGAAGGATGTTCTTTGTGAATTCTGTAGATCGTAAACAACTTTGAATCGATAGGATTTTAGTCTTTTATATAGCGAAATAAAATTTATTATCTTCCATAATGGGGGGCGATCATCAATTATAACCTGATCAATATAGGGGGACTTTTGCATTAATGAAGAATAAATACTAGTCGTCATTAATGTTATATATGAATCTGGATGGGCTTCTTTAATTGCCCTAAAGATTCCATCTGCTTGGATAATATCACCTAGTGACCCATGCTTTATAACTAAAATATTGTCATTTTTTATCTTCATTTATCTAACTTTATAATCTTCATAAAATCCTTGAACACTTTTTCCGCACCAAAGTATTTGATAAATTCTTTTTTTGCTAAATTTCCCCTTCTCTTGAGCTCCATAGGATGGTTAATTGCGTCCTTGAGTGTATTTTGCAAATTTTGTGGTTTAAGAGGATCCACTGTCCAACCAGAATGTTTATCTTTGACTGCATCACTCATTCCCCCATTTACCCCTGCAATAGAAGGAATTGCATAACTTGCCGCTTCAGCGTAAACAATACCAAACCCCTCAATGGAACTCTCATCCTGGTATGATGGCATTATAAATAGGTCTGCTTTTTTGAATAATCTATTTTTTCTTTTTTCATCCACCCAGCCATGGAATGTTATATTGCTTTCCATAGAAAAATGGCGAGACAACATTTTAATTTTATTTAGTTCTGGGCCTTCCCCTGCAATATCCCAATGAAAATTATTTATCTGTCTTTTTTCTTTTAAAATTACCAGAGCCTCTAGTACTAGAGATAATCCTTTTCTCGCCTCAATTCTTGCCAGACTTAACAAGCGAACCTTCTGATTGGGCTTTTTGTTAAAAATAGGTATATCAACAGGCAAACTATAGGTTGGAGGGATAATATATTTTTCAAGTTTTGGTAAATTTAATTGCTGATTCACTAAACCAAGAGTGAAAGCTGAATTTGCGATTAAGACAGTTGCTCTCGATAATGCCTCATTAATTCTAAGGGTCTTATTATTATTTAGGTACTCCTGTCCGTGTGCCATGACAACAATCATATTTGAAATATTTTTTGGAATAGATGCTATCGATTTCCAACTATCACAAATAATAATGTCCTTTGGGTTAATAATTTTTGCAATTTTATAGCGCTTGAATACCGCCCTAATTATCTTTGGTAACTTTGGTGCAATAATTTCAACTGAGACATTATTGGAGCTATTGAAATTTCGAACCTTGTGATCTGGGATAACAATTACCTGATTATTTTTTGATAATTTTATAGCTAAAGACTTCATCACGGACTGCATACCACCTTCTCTAGGTGGAAAAGTCTGTGTAACAATCAGAATTTTCAATTTAAACGCTTTTCCTTTAACGATTGATTATAAATCTTAAGGGTATTCTTTAACATATTATCTAATGTGAACTTATGCCTACAAACAACAGGAGGTGGACTCTTAACCCACTTATCTGCTAATTTTACCGCTTGATTAAGGTTTCCAGGACTTATTAATCCCTCTGGTAAAATTTCAATCATTTGTTCTTTCACCCCCCCATGGGAGTATGCTATTACAGGAATACCCATACTTAGACTTTCTAATGAAACCCTACCAAATGCCTCTGGCTCCTGGGATAATGAAAATGTTATGGCTGAGATTGACATAATTTCTCTAAGGTCAGAGCGTTGACCTGTGAATGTAATGGTGTTGATTAAACCTAGCTTTTTTACCTTTTCGATTAACTCCTGATAATAATTAGATTTTCCTTCTTTTATTTCTCCAACAATTATTCCATGAATATTGGCGGAGAAATAACTCAATTTCTTGATGATACTAATAAAATCTTCCTGGCCTTTCCATCGAGTAATTCTAGCAGGCAAAAGCAATAATATTTTGTTTTTAGTCTCAGGGTGGTCTAAATACCAACTCTGAATCCATTTTTTATTGGCCTTAAAATGGTAAGAAAAGTATTTCGAGTCTACCCCCCTATAATTTAAAAATAAATGCTTTTCATTAACCTGGTAATTATCCAAAACATATTTTTTAATCATTTTTGAGACTGCTATCAGATAGTCCCCTTTGGCCATAATGGCACTGTAAAAATTAACCGAGTAGGGGCCATGGAAGGTGGTAATGAAGATGGGTCTACTTTTTTTAGGGATTAATTTTATTGTAAAATAAAGTAGCCATGCCGGAAATCTTGATCTAGCATGAACGATATCGACTCGATTATTTATTAAAAAATTTCTTAGTTTCGGAATTAATAAAAAAGAAACTAATGATTTTCTCCCTACAGCTAAGTTTAAATGTTCTGAGCCCTCATCTATCAGTTGCTGCAAGAATGATCCTTTTTCTGAAATTACAATCGACCTATGACCTTTCTCAGACAAATATTTTCCTAATTCAAGTGTTCCTCGCTCAACTCCACCAGAATTTAATGATGGAAGGGCTTGAACCACAGTAATAGAATTCTCTTTAATCATTTACGATATTAAAAAATTTATTTTTAACTAAATTTGCACATCTTGCCGCCTCACCAAACCTTATTTTGATTTTTTTATCTGCTTCTTTATCAATAGTTCTCAATATATTTTTTTCTATCAGAATATTTACAGATCTAAAAACTTTATTATCATTAATCTCTCTTAACTTAATAATGCCAACTTCGGAACCAGAGGATAATGACTCATATATCATTGATACCGAATCATTTGTTACCCAAACTTTTTTTGATTCTAATAATCTATCTGCAATCCAATTACTAGGAACCTTATTGTGATCAATTATCTTGAGGTTAGGTATGCCTAGTGTGTTTATTAAGTTATTAAAATCCTTCGGCGTTCTTGGAGAATTACTAAGCACATATTTTACTGATGGACTTTCCTGGGTAATCCTTAAAATTTGATTAGCAATGAAATTATCGTCCCATTCAAAGTGTCTCGATTTACCGCCGATCAATATTAATCCCTTCTTATCTTTTTGCCTCTTAAAGTTCTCATTACCATTAAGTGACCCATGAAATCTAATTACATTATTCTGATTCATTATTTTAAGGTCATCGTGATAAGGAATTAAACATAAATTAAATAAGTAGGTGGGTAATGTGGGTTTTAGTATTAATAGTGATTTACCCCCTATCAAAAATTTGGCAATAAGAACGGGTAAATGCGTTTGATGTCCAGCTCCAATTATTAGAGAAGGCTCTCCAGATTTATCGAGCCCTATAAGGTACTTAATAATTGTAAGCCATGCTTGCCTTACTGATAGATGAATAATTTTGCAATTGATTATTTTTTGGATAGCATTAGTGAGTGATAATGATTGTATGTCATGACCTTTTCTTCCATCAGTGATGCGCCATATGATAATTTGATCAGACTTCATGTTATTAAATGCTTTCCTGCATTATTAATTTAGTTATTCTATTTGCAGACTCTGGAGCCATCGTTAAGCCATAACGATAATGACCGGAATTAATAAATAAATTTTCATAGAAATTGTCTTTCATAATATAGGGTAGATTCTCATTAGTCCCTGGCCGAAATCCCGTCCAATGTTTATCTAACTCAATATTTTCTAATTTTGGCACTAAACTTCGTGCTTTTTTCTGCAATATATTTATTGCTTCTGGATTAATTACTCTACTAAACCCAACATTTTCTCTTGTGCTTCCTGCTAGGATAGCGCCATCTTTTTGTTGGAGTACATATGAATTATCCCCATAAATAATATGGGGCAGCTCTATATCATTTTTTTTAAACTGAATCATCTGACCTCTCACGGGATATATATTACCCAAAAAATCTTGATGAATTAATCCTGTCCATGCTCCGGTTGCTAGTACGTAGAAGTCCGCACCAATTGATTGATTATTTTCACTAGGCCATTCAATGATTGTTTTATGTTGCGATTTTATTGGCGTCAATTTAAAGTTTTCAATAATCTCAATTTTTAAATTCACCATTAATTTTTTCAAAGCCTTCATTAGTTTTGAAGGGCTTATCTGGCAAACATCTGGAAAATAAAAATAAGAGTCGTCGCCTACTTTTCTTTCTTCAACATTAAATTGATTTTTTTTTGACCATTCAGACATCCCCTGCCTATCAATTTTTTGTTTTAACAACATTCCTGATTTCTTAAACTCTGGATCGCATCCAGTTTCTTCTATTAGACGTTTTGATAGGGCCTCATATGATCTGTCGCTATTAATACATAGCTGATAAATAGAATCGTCATAATCCCATGGTAACAAAGGAAATAATATTCCCGCGGCTGCCGAAGAAGATTCCTGCCCAATCTCAGACTGATCAAGAATGGAAACTTGAAACCCTTTCTCTTTTAAGTTAATTGCCGATAGACAACCAACAATCCCCCCGCCAATAACTACTATTTTTTTCATATTTTACTTGCCATTCAGCGCATACTTTTCAAATTGTTCAAGATCTTTAGGCGAGCCCAAAAGAACAAGAACATCGCCTTTTGATAAAATAATATCTGGCCTTGGATCTATATTTTCCAACATATTAGGCCTTCTCAGATATTGAATTTCAACATTCAATTCTGGGATAATAAGATCAGATAGATACCTATTAAATATAAATAAATTCTCAGTAATCTCCATTGACCTCAATTGGAGTTGCATGTCACTTCCAATATCATCACTAATATCTGTAGTGCCTTTAAAGTATCCTCTAAACATTTTGTATCTTTCTTCTCGGAATGCCCTGATTCTTTTTATCACTCTGGGCAACGGAACTCCAAGTATAACCAGGGCATGAGAAGCTAGCATTAGACTCCCCTCAAGAATTTCTGGAACAACCTCTGAGGCCCCGTCATTTTGTAATTGTAAAATAGATGTTTCATCTAGCGTCCTTACTATTATCGGTAAATTAGGAAATGACTCTCTGATTACCTGAATTACTTTAGACGAGGCTCTGTCGTCAGCATAGGCAATAACAACAGCTTTTGCTTTACTTAGTCCGGCTGCATTGAGAACCAATCTCCTGCTAGCATCTCCAAACATCACAATGTCACCAGCATTTGATGCATCATTAACCCTGTTTGCATCCATATCAATAGCGATATAAGAAATACCTTCTTCCTTTAAAAATCTCGCTAGGAATTGTCCACTCCGCCCATACCCGCATAAAATGACATGATCTTTCATGTCTTTTCCAACTTCATCTATTTTTTGTATATTTTGGTTATTATTTCGCTGATAATTCTTGGATATATATCTCGCAATTCTTCCATTATATGGAATAATTATTGGGGCTAGCATCATTGACAGCAAGCATACCGAAAGAATAATCTGTAAAACTTCACCACTAATAAGTTCTTGCTCCATACCAAGGGCTAATATCACAAAACTAAATTCCCCTGCTTGGCTTAAAATAATTCCCGTTCGTATTCCAACACCTAGCTCATACTTAAAAATCTTTGTTAAGCATGCAATTAATGTTGCCTTAAATAATACAAAACCGACGAAAACTAAAAATATAATTGAAAAATATTCAATAAAGACTGAAAGATTGAGCATCATGCCAATACTTATAAAAAATAATCCCAATAAAATATCTCTAAATGATGAAATATCCGATTCCACCTGATAACGATAACGAGTTTCTGAAATTAACATTCCTGCCAGAAACGCACCAAGCGCATAGGAAAGACCTGCATACTCAGTTAAATATGCAAAAATCATTGTTATCATTAATACATTTAAAACGAATAATTCTCTGGACTTTTGTCTTGCAACCATGCCAAACCAAAAATTCATCACCGGCTTTCCTAGCCAAAAAAGTATCACTAATAAAATACTAACCTTAAGAATAGTCGTACCTATAATGGCAGTTAAGCCAGAAATTTCTGATCCAAAAGCTTGTATCAAAATAATGATTGGGATCAAAGCTATGTCTTGAAATAATAAGATCCCTATAGAAAGTCTACCGTGCCGGCTATTAAGATCTATTCTTTCCATTAATATTTTTGAAACAATGGCGGTTGAAGACATTGTCAAAGCCGACCCAATAATAAACGCCGCATAGAAATCTAAACCGACTAATCTTGAGAACAACACAGTAAATAAAAGCGTAATTGCGACCTGAGCCCCGCCAAGTCCAAATAATATCCCTCTCATGGAATTAAGTTTGGGCAGACTAAACTCAAGGCCGATTGAAAACATTAAGAAAACAATACCAAATTCAGCAATATGTCGACTAGATTCATTATCTGGAAGGTAAGCAAGCGCATACGGTCCAAATATCAATCCTACGGAAAAATAAGCAATCATTGGAGGCAGCTTTAAATGTTTAAAAACAGTTATCATGACAACTGAGCTAATAAGGAGGAGGATAATCTGTTGAATAGATGCAAACATTTAACTATTAAGTGTCATTTAAAACTTTATTCTACTATTAATCCCTTTTATACTTACCCAATTAAATAAATATAATTATCAAATGAAAAATAACTCGATCGACATCATAAAAACAGCCCAAGAAGTTCTAGAAATTGAAGCCAATGAAATTATCCGCATCAGTAAAAATATCTCCGAAAGTTTTGTTGAGGCTGTCAATCTAATAATCAATTGTAATGGGCGAATTGTTCTCAGTGGTATGGGGAAATCAGGACATATCGCTAGAAAAATTTCATCCACACTTGCCAGTACTGGAACCCCTGCTTTTTTTATGCATCCAGGGGAGGCTAGCCATGGTGATCTTGGTATGATCACAAAGGATGATGTCGTTATTATTTTATCTAATTCAGGGCAAAGCTCTGAGATTCTCTCAATTCTTCCCGATATAAAAAGAATTGGCGCAAAAATTATTTCAATATGCAGCGATTCAAATTCAGACTTAGCTAAACAAAGCGCCATACATATTTCATCAGACGTCAAACAAGAAGCCTGCCCTTTAGGGTTAGCACCCACAGCCTCCTCAACGGTATCATTAGCCCTTGGTGACGCATTAGCAATATGCACACTTAGCTTAAGAGGTTTTACAGTTCAAGACTTTGCGAGATCTCATCCTGGGGGTAATTTAGGAAAAAATCTCCTGGTAACTATTAAAGACGTAATGAGAACAGATCAAGAAATTCCTAAAGTTAAGGCTCAATCCTTATTAAAAGACGCCATCACAGTAATGAATGATAAATCCGTAGGATTTACTGCGGTCATTGATGAGAAAAATAAGCCCATTGGAATTTTGACAGACGGCGATCTAAGGCGCGCATTAATAAATCATAAGACAATAAATTCTAGTGTCTCAGACTGCATGACTAAAGATCCTATCACAATGAAATCTAATCAGCTGGCAATTGACGCGGTAAACATCATGGAAAAATTAAAAGTAAATGGTTTTTTAGTTGTGAATGAAAATGATGAATTAATTGGCATCTTTAATTTACATGACCTATTAAAAGCTAAAGTAATCTAATTTTTTATGGAGAATAAACTATCCTCTATCTTAACTCTAATAATAATTTTAATAGTTGCATTAACTACGTATTGGCTTAAGTTAGAGGTAGATAAAGAGCAACTCTTAAAAAGTACCGCCATAGAAAAAGGGCCAGATTTTTTTTTGAAGGGCTATAAAACACAACAGACCCTAGAAAATGGAGAGATTAACTTTATATTATCTGGTGAAAAAATGACCCACTATGAACATTTAGAAAAAACCTATCTTATTTCCCCTACGTTTATCCAATATAAAAATAGAAGTCCCTATTCATGGATATCTGGTAATAATGGCAAGATTGAAGATAAAGGTGAAAAAATTACTGTAAGTGACAATGTTATCCTCTTGAGGGCTCCCACAAAAACAAAAAAACAAATGAAGCTTTTTACTGACACTCTCAACATTGATACAAAAAATAATATTGTTTTAACAAAATCACCAGTAAAAATTATCCAAGAACCTAATATAGAGATCAATGGAGTTGGAATGAGATACGATAAAAAGGAAAATACATTCAAACTTTTAAGTAATGTTAAAGTCCATTATGAAAATAACAATAAATAAGGTACTAAATTTGAATATAAATTATAAAAAATTAATTTTATTGTTATGGGCATTTTTTGTCTCACCAGTAGCCATGCCTGAGAAAGCCGATAGAAATAAACCCATTGAAATAGAGTCAGATATGATGACGGTAGATGATAATCGGAGTATTAGTATCTATACAGGCGATGTTATTCTTACTCAAGGTACAATGGTAATTAAAGCAGATAAATTAACAGTCAGGGAAGATAAACAAGGATTTCAACATAGCACATCAGTAGGCAGCCCAACAACATTTAAACAGAAACGTGATGGAGTAAATTCATACATAGAAGGTAAAGCATCGCGAATTGAATATGATGGGCATATGGATAAAGTTCACCTCTATGATAAAGCCTCAGTAAAAAGAGGAGATGACACTGTATTTGGAGACTATATTATTTATGATGCTAACGCTGAAATTGCGCAAGCAATGTCAGGAAAGACACAAGGCAGCACTGGGGAAAACTCAAAGAAAACAAGAACACGAGCAATCATCTCCCCGAATAAAGGAAACTAGTAAATGGCCGAGTTAATCATTCAAAACCTAAAAAAAACATACAAAAATAAAACTGTTGTTAAGGATATATCTCTAAGAGTGAAAAGTGGTGAAGTTGTTGGATTGCTTGGCCCAAATGGTGCAGGTAAAACAACATCTTTTTATATGATTGTAGGGTTGGTTACCGCCGACCATGGAAATATAAGCATTGACCAACAAGACCTAACTAAGACACCTATTCATATTCGCTCCAAAATTGGCATCTCTTACCTGCCACAAGAGCCCTCTATTTTTAGAAAAATGACAGTGAGTGAAAATATTTTATCAATATTACAGCTTAGAGGTCTTTCCTCAAAAAAAATGCTCGAACGACTCGACAGTTTATTAAAAGATCTAAGCATCGAGCACATTAAAGATAGTTCGGCAATCAGCTTATCCGGTGGCGAAAGAAGAAGGGTCGAAATAGCCAGATGCTTAGCTAATGATCCTAAATTTATTCTACTGGATGAACCATTTGCAGGTATTGATCCGATTGCTGTTATTGATATTCAGAAAATTATCAATCAATTAGCTACTTTGGGCATTGGCATTTTAATTACAGACCACAATGTAAGGGAGACATTAGGGACTTGTGATCGAGCATATATTATCAATCAGGGGGAGGTATTAGCATCAGGCACCCCAGCTGAAATGGTCTCTAATGAAGCAGTTAAGAATATCTACCTTGGTAAAAATTTTACTCTTTAAATGAAGTTAAGCTATAACCTAAAGCTTTCACAGTCCCTAAAACTTACCCCCCTCCTTCAGCAATCCTTAAAGTTCCTTCAGGCTTCGCAAGATGAACTTAATCAATTAATTGAAGAATACCTAAATGACAATTTATTCCTAGAAAAAGAAGAAGGCTCAAGTTATTCATTAAACCAAACTACAGCTCATCAGCCAACTAATAGCTCTAAACAAATCCAGGGGGATGATTATTATAATATATTTGAGAATCAAGCCAAGAATGAAAGTCTACGAGAGTACTTACTAGAAAATCTAGGAATTTTCTCCTTTTCTGAGCGTGAACAGGAAATTTTTTCATTCTTAATTGATGCAATCAATGACGACGGTTATTTAACAGAAAGTTATGAGGCGCTCATAGCAGCCATACCCCAAGAGCCAAAAGTTGAAAGTGAGGAATTACAAAAACTAATAAAGCTTATTCAAAGCGCTTCATTCCCAGGTATTGGGTCGAGAGATCTGTCTGAATGCTTAGACTCTCAATTGTCTATCATTAAAAATGCAGATGAAATTGTTAAAATTTCCAAATCGATTGTAAATGATTATTTAAACCTACTTGCCAATAAAAATTATGATAAATTAATAAATAAAATAGGCTGCTCTCAGGAGGACCTTCACAAAGCTATTAAAATTATAAAAAAACTTAATCCAAAACCAGGGCTTGCATTCAAAAAAATTGATACCAATGACTATATAAGACCAGACGTTTCCGTAATTAAAGATAATGGAAATTGGGAAATATACATTAACGATGATGACCTGATAAGATTAAAAGTTAGCAATGAAATACAAGAATCAATAACAGAAATTTCACACGATAAACAAAGAGACTTAAGAGAGAAGCTTCAGGAAGCTAAATGGCTAATTAAGAATCTTCAGCAAAGATCAATCACTATCATAAGAGTTACGCGTGCCATGATGAAAAATCAGAATGAGTTCCTAGAAAAAGGTGAGCTATATTTAAGGCCGCTAATTTTAAAAACAATAGCAGAGGAACTAGATCTACACGAATCTACTATTTCTAGAGTTACGTCTAATAAATTTATCCAAACCCCTCATGGAATTTTCGAACTAAAGCATTTTTTTGGTGCAAGAATACAATCTAAATCAGGGAAAACGTTATCTTCTAAAGCAATTTCAAAAAAAATAGAGGATATAATTTTTTCTGAGGACCCTCAAAAACCATTTTCTGATGAAAAAATACTTTTGA
>JABMNG010000065.1 GCA_013205275.1 Methylophilales bacterium
CCTTCTAAGGCTGAATGAGGCAGAGACCGTCATGAAAACCTTCGGTAAGAATCTAGGCGTCAAGGTGATTCATGTGGACGCCACAGAGCAATTTATGTCAGACCTAAAAGGTGTGTCTGATCCCGAACAAAAAAGAAAGATTATTGGTCGTGACTTTGTCGAAGTATTCCAGGAGCAAGCGAAAAAATTTGATAATGTGAGGTGGCTTGCCCAAGGGACAATTTACCCCGACGTGATTGAGTCCGCTGGAAGTAAGACCAAAAAAGCACACAACATTAAAAGTCATCACAACGTGGGGGGTCTGCCCGACTCCCTTAACCTAAAATTACTCGAACCCTTGCGCGAATTGTTTAAGGATGAAGTCCGTGAGCTAGGTGTTGCATTAGGCCTCCCTCGAGAAATGGTTTACCGACACCCCTTCCCTGGCCCAGGTTTAGGTGTAAGAATTTTAGGTGAAGTGAATATGGAGTTTGCGAACCTCCTGAGAGAGGCTGACGCTATATTTATGGAGGAGCTCAAAAAGAGCGGCTGGTATGATAAAACTTCGCAAGCCTTTACCGTCTTTTTACCGGTCAAGTCCGTCGGCGTAATGGGGGACGGAAGAACTTACGAGTATGTCGTCTCACTTAGGGCTGTTGTGACCTCTGACTTTATGACCGCACATTGGGCTGAGCTGCCTTATGATCTTTTAGGTAAGGTCTCGAATCGAATCATTAATGAAGTTAAAGGAATTAATCGTGTTGTTTACGACATATCAGGTAAGCCACCGGCCACAATTGAGTGGGAGTGAAAGTCCCTGCCGCCCTATGATAAATTGCATGGCAGCGCCTTGGTATTATCGGCCTAACGAAGCAGTTATTAAGTGCGACTAGATCATATTAAAAGCTATTTTTAAGAGTCCCTATGGAAATTAAGGTCAACTTTCTCGATAAACTCCGCCTTGAGGCTAAGTTTGATGACTTTACGGTCATCGCCGATCAGCCCATCCGTTATAAGGGGGATGGTTCGGCGCCTGGCCCATTCGATTACTTTCTAGCCTCATCGGCTTTGTGTGCAGCTTACTTTGTTAAGTTGTACTGCGTAACCCGCAATATTCCTACTGAAAATATCCGCCTGTCACAAAATAATATTGTTGACCCTGAAAACCGTTACCAGCAAATATTTAAGATTCAAGTTGAGCTTCCACCGGATATAAAGGAAGTAGATCGCCAAGGTATTTTGCGTTCCATTGAGCGCTGTACAGTTAAAAAGGTGGTGCAAGCTGGGCCTGATTTTGTCATTGAGGAAGTAGAAAATCTAGACGCAGACGCACAGTCCTTACTGGCTCTGAAGTCAGCTACTGACGTGAGTACTTTTATCGCTGGTAAGGACCTGCCGTTGGAGCAAACCATCGCCAATATGTCAGGCATTTTGGCAGACTTGGGCATTAAGATTGAAATCGCATCATGGCGGAATATTATTCCCAATGTATGGTCTTTACATATCCGCGACGCGAATTCACCGATGTGTTTTACCAATGGCAAGGGAGCAACAAAGGAAGGTGCATTAGCATCGGCGTTGGGTGAGTTCATCGAGCGGCTCAGTAACAATCATTTCTACGCCGAAGCTTTTTGGGGTGAAGACATTGCCAACCTGGCATTTGTCCATTACCCCAACGAACGCTGGTTTAAGCCAGGTCCCGAGGATTCGTTGCCGGTTGAAATTCTCGATGAGTACTGCCTGAAAATCTTTAATCCTGATGGGGAATTATTTGGTTCGCATCTAATCGACACCAACTCCGGCAATGTGCAGCGCGGTATCTGTTCGCTTCCTTACATAAGGAGGTCGGACGGCGAGGTGGTGTATTTTCCGTCTAACCTGGTTGAAAATCTATACGTCAGTAATGGCATGAGTGCCGGCAATACGCTGACAGAAGCACAGGTGCAATGTCTGTCTGAAATTTTCGAGCGGGCGGTAAAACGTGAAATTATAGAGGGTGAAATGGCATTGCCTGATGTGCCTTACGAGGTGCTAGCGAAATACCCAGACATCCTGGCTGGAATTCAAGGGTTGGAGGAGCAGGGTTTTCCGGTGCTGGTTAAAGATGCTTCGCTAGGTGGAATATACCCGGTGATGTGTGTCACGTTAATGAATCCAAGAACAGGCGGGGTCTTTGCCTCCTTCGGCGCGCATCCATCTTTCGAAGTGGCACTTGAAAGAAGCCTTACAGAGTTACTGCAAGGTCGAAGTTTTGAGGGGTTGAACGATTTGCCCCTGCCCACCTTTGTGAGTAACGCGGTGACTGAGCCCAACAACTTTGTTGAGCACTTTATCGACTCCTCCGGAATCATGTCATGGCGATTTTTCAGTGACAAAGCAAACTTTGAGTTTGTTGAATGGGATTTTTCTAGCGAAGGAAAAAGCTCCAATGCAGAGGAAGCCGAAACCTTGTTCCATATTCTCGAAGGCATGGGAAAAGAGATTTACACAGCGACGTATGACGAGTTAGGTGCTATGTCGTGCAGGATTTTAGTTCCTGGCTATTCTGAAGTTTATCCGCTGGAGGATTTAGTCTGGGATAACACCAACAAGGCGCTCCTATTTAGAGCTGATATTCTGAACCTCCATCGCCTGGACGATGAAAACCTTAGGGCGTTGCTCGAGCGATTAGATAACAGCGAGCTGGATGAACACTCTGATGTTGGAACGTTGATCGGGGTCGAGTTTGATGACAATACAGCCTGGGGGCAACTGACAGTTCTTGAATTAAAACTGCTTATCAATCTCGCCCTTAAAGATTTCGAGGTGGCGCAGGAGCTAACGGGAGCCTTCCTCCAGTACAACGATAATACGGTCGAGCGTGGAT
The DNA here is from genome assembly GCA_013205275.1 of Methylophilales bacterium. Taxonomy (GTDB): domain Bacteria; phylum Pseudomonadota; class Gammaproteobacteria; order Burkholderiales; family Methylophilaceae; genus BACL14. The sequence continues at coordinate 2,846 of JABMNG010000065.1, forward strand.
TGTTTTACCAGGCC
>JABMNG010000066.1 GCA_013205275.1 Methylophilales bacterium
AAAAAACCGCCGACAACAAAATGATCAATCATATATATAACAGGCTCTGCCACAGACTCATCAATGGATTCCTCACTATGAATTCCTTCTTGAATAATAACTTCAGTAACTGATGCACCACCTTTAATAACAGACATTTTATTTCTCATCTTACGATTTAGGTTTAAAACATCCTCACTGTTCTTAGCAATCATAATTCCCATACCATAGGTGCCTGCATCGGCTTTTATTACAACATAGGGCTCATGAGTAATGCCATACTGATTATATTTAGCCTGTATCTTTTCAAGCATATTAGAAACAATTAACGACAATTCTTCTTCTCCTAACCTCTCTTGGAAATTTAAATTTTTTAATTGTTTAAAATATGGATTAATTAACCAAGGGTCAATATTGGTAAACTCAGAAAATTCTTTAACAACTTCATTGTAATAAGAAAAATGATTTGTTTTCCTTCTGATGTGCCATCCTAAATGTAATGGTGGTATTAGGCTTTGTTTAATTTTTTTAAGAATTTCTGGCTCACCATCAGAAAGGTCGTTATTCAATATAATGGCGCAGGGACGGTATACGGTATTTTTATCAACCTGAATTGCGACATAATCTCCATTTCGGATAATTGGATCAATTTCTATTGATAAGCTTTCATCGATAGGCAACACAAGCGTCTCTGTGACTTCAGGATTAATTGTACCTATTCTTACCTCAACCCCTGATTTCCTTAAAATTTCCGATAGTGAAAACAGATGCTTTAAATAAAATATATTTCTTGTATGCCCTTCTGCAACAATGATTACCTTCTTTGCTTCAGGACACAATTTTTCCATAGCTACTGATACTGCCTGAATAGAGAGCGGGAGAAAAGTTTCACACAGGTTGTTAAATCCTGCTGGGAAAAGATTGGTGTCCACTGGGGCAAGTTTAAATCCAGAGTTTCTCAAATCAACAGAAGCATAAAAAGGAGGCTGGTATCTCTTCCATTGGCTCTTGAACCAATGCTCTATATCACAGCTGTGATGAATAATAAAATTTTCTAGGTGCAGAAGTTCCGCGCTGGGTTTAACCTTAAGGGTAGGGATCATAAGGTTAAATCTTTGGCTTGAATATCAGCATGATAGCTGCTTCTAACCATTGGGCCGCTTGCTATTGATGAGAAGCCCAAGGACTCCCCATTTTTTTTGAGCTGCTCAAATTCTAACGGAGTCACATACCTTTCGACCGGAAGATGATGTTCTGTGGGCTGTAAATACTGCCCAAGTGTAACCATGTCAACTCTATGATTTTTTAAGTCATTTAGAACGTGATTAATTTCTTCCATAGTTTCTCCCAGGCCAAGCATTAATCCAGATTTAGTCAAAATATTTGGAAATTTATCTTTAAAGTCTAATAATAATTTAAGTGAATGACTATAGTCGGAGCCAGGTCTGGCTTGTTTATATAGCCTCGGGATTGTTTCTAAATTATGATTAAAAACATCTGGTGGTGACGTTGAAATTATATCTAACGCTGTTTTTTCACGACCTCTAAAATCAGGCACAAGAATTTCAATTTTAATATGATTATTCAAACGTCGTATTTCTTTAATACAATCAACAAAATGTTGCGCCCCTCCATCTCTAAGATCATCCCTATCAACACTAGTGATGACGACATATTTTAGGTCAAGCTGTTGAATGGCTTCGGCAAGTTTTTTGGGTTCATTTATGTCTGGGGCGTTGGGCCTGCCGTGAGCTACATCACAAAAAGGACATCGCCTAGTACACAGGTCCCCTAAAATCATAAATGTCGCAGTGCCTTGACTGAAACATTCCCCTATATTAGGACAGCTGGCCTCCTCACATACTGTATTTAAATGATTCTTTTTTAGGAGTGATTTAACGCGATTAAATTCCTGGCTATTGGGCAGCTGCATTTTTATCCAGCTGGGCTTAGGTAGCCTCTCCCTTGGAATAATTTTAATAGGTATCCGGGCCATTTTTTGCTGGCCAATCTCGTTTCTTTGCGAAGTAATTTTACTCATGATGCATGCTTAAATTAAATTGAAGAAGTTTAGTTAATTCACTGATAATCTCAGAATTATTATAATCTTTATTAAGGTCTGACACTTGGGTCATTTCCAGATTATCTATTCCACAAGGGGATATTAATAAAAATGGTGAAAGATCCATGGCAACATTAAGACTTAGGCCGTGGTAGGTAAAGTTATTTTTTATTCGCAACCCTATTGAGGCAATTTTTTTTTCTAACACATATACTCCAGGAGCCTCTTTCTTTGAGTGCCCCTTAATATTATTCTTTATTAGTAGCTCGATAATAGATTTTTCAATGATGCTAACAAGTTGCCGTATGGTTAATTGATTTTTAAGCAAATTGATTAATAAATATACAATTACTTGTCCTGGGCCATGGTAAGTTATTTTTCCACCACGATCAACAAACACATGAGGGATATCACTATCTGGAATCTTTATATCTTTTTTGTTTAAACCTGTTGTAAATATTGCTGGATGTTCAGTAATCCATATTTCATCCTGACTAGGATTGTGGGCTATATAATCTTTCATCATTTGCCATGTTTCTTCGTATGGAGTTGCCCCTAAATTTTTTATAATCAAATCCATAGCTAGAGAACAAATTTAGTCATTGGATGTGAAGATAAATCGATATAAATTAAGTCCAATTGTTTTTTTGTTGTGACATAAATGGTGCAAGTCAGACTAATAAATTTTCCTTCTTTGCTAAATTTAGATTCAATTTTTTTGGTATTAAAATCCTCAATATGCTTTGTAATTAATACTGATATTTGGTTTATAAAATCTTGATGAGCATCCCCAATAATTTTAATTGGAAAATAACATGGAAACTCAATTAGCGATTCTGAAGAATCTTCAGTCATGTTTATTCCTCCAGGATTACAAAAGTTTTCACCTTTAATTCATCAGATAATAATTTTGACATTACATCCGCACTACTTTTTGTCGCATAAGGGCCAATCATAACCGAATAGAGTATGGCTTTTTTTGTTATTTTATTTGTCATTTTATCTAGGTTTATTTCACTAATCTTACCAAGCAATTTTATTGCATTGCCTTGATCAGAAAAGGCACCAATTTGAATATAGAATTTCTCTTCCTGGTTTAGTTCTTGAATTGAGGTAGATGAGGGATCAATTACCTCTACCTTTACTAGCTCGCTCCCTTTTTCAATAATTTCAAGACGATGTGCGGCTGCATATGATAAATCTATGATTCTATTTTTTACAAAAGGGCCGCGATCATTGACTCTAATAACGACAGATTTTTGATTGATTAGATTAGTTACCTTTACATAACAAGGCAGAGGAAGCGTTTTATGTGCGCCGGTCATCTCATACATATTATATACCTCACCAATTGACGTTTTATTCCCATGATATTTTTTCCCGTACCATGATGCGTATCCAGTTTCGTTATGAGGCTTTAGTTCTGTCATGGGAATATATTTTTGGTCAAAAGCTAAATATGGGCGACTGGCCCAACTATTTAAAGTTTCTTTTTTTGGAACTGCATTAGGTATTTTATCTAAATCCTCGGGAGTTTCTTTGTGCGGCCCATCATCCAAGTAATAGCCGCCTGCATTAGAGTTGGATTCGGAATTCTCTTTCGGCATCATGGCTTGGCAACCGAACAATAGAAATATAAAAAGAATGGAGATAATTTTTGTCATTAGTTTGCAATTAAAGATTTATTAGAATAAAGATTCATTATGATACCCATACTGATCAATGATACAACCATTGAGGTGCCACCGTAGCTAAGAAA
>JABMNG010000067.1 GCA_013205275.1 Methylophilales bacterium
GCTCACTTAATTTAAAAGTTTAGCGTTTATTTTTACAGTTGATTCAGACCTTAAGTCATCTATATAGGCAGCTTGAATAGCACCATCTAACGCAGCCCTATAGTCATTCTCGTATGTGTCGATTGATATCTGATCAGTTACATCTTTGGTATCAACATTGTTAAGTCTAACCACTACATACTCACCACTCGTATCATAAAGTCCAGTGTAAGCAGGTAGATGGTTTGCATCCATCTTATATATCTCGGCTATCAAATTATCAGAAAGGCCTTGTTTATCTGCTCTATCAACTGTCAAATCATCTACCCAATTTAGCTTCTTATTGGTATTTTTAAGCTCAGCGACTAACTGATTGCCTTCTTCGATAAGAAGTTTTTGGCTGTCCCGATTAATGATGAAAGCTTTAATGTCATTAGTAACTTCATCTAAAGGCTTTTGTGAGGACTCAGAAAATTCAACCACACGAGCTGAAATCAAATTATTTGGGCTAACTTCAATCGCCGCGGTATTTCTTTTTGATTTTATAGTTTCTTTATCAAAGATATTTTTCCCAAAGGCTTCGTTATTAAAAAATTTCTTAGCATCTTCCTGAGTCAGCCAAGGGCTTGTTTCCACATTAAGATTAAACTTTTTCGCAGCCGGCTCTAGACTCTCAGGTTGCTCGTAAACAATGTTATTAAAGTCTTCAGCTTGTGTGGCGTATTGCTCTGATGCTTTGGAGTAAATTAACTCGCCTTTAATTTGTGATTTAACGCTTGCAAGAGTTACTTCATCGCCTTTAATTTCGTCAAGAATCACAATGTGATACCCGAACTCAGTTTCGACAATATCAGATATTTGATTTTTCTTTAATTGAAACACCGCATCTTCAAAAGGCTTAACCATTACACCGCGACTTATAAAGCCGAGATCGCCCCCATTTTTTGCTGACTCTTTATCCTGTGATAATGATTTTGCGAGATCTGAAAATAATTTTGGATTCTTTTTTAACTTGTCTAGCGTCTCAGCTGCCTTGGCCTTAATCTCAGATTTTTGTGAGTCTGTTATACCCGCGTTAAATGGAAACAAAATATGACGCACTTTTCGTTTTTGATCACCCATGAATTTATCTTTATTTGATTCAAAAAAACTCACAATATCTTGGTCTGTCACCTTGATGGTGGGAAGAATTCCTGCAACTGAATGAATAAGAAACTCGATTTTAACTCTGTCTGGTTGAATAAATGAGGACTTGTTTTCATCGTAGACTTTTTTAATTTCATCGTCAGTGGGTTTAATCTTCTTCTTATAGTCATCCAGTCTTATCTCATGCAAGCTAATCTCTCTCTTCTGGTAGGCAAGATTAACAAGGGGCTTCATCTTTTCTTTGGGTGTATAGATAAGATTTGACAGGCTTTTTTGTATCTGCTGCTTTGCCAAATCAACCCTTATTTGTTCCTCAAGTTTCTTTGGGGATACATTGTTGTATTGAACTATCTGGTCATATTTTGCTTGAGAAAACTTCCCGTTCTCTTGGAAGTCTGGCATACCTACTATGTAGGCGCTTAATTGAGCGTCGCTAATCACAAAGTTATTTTTTTTAATTGACTGACTAACAAGCTCTGATGAAATCAAGTTTTCTAAGATTGCTTTTTTAAAGGCGGGTGTTTTAAACAGTTCCTGATCTTTTTCGCCGGACGCTAGCATTTGCTCGCGAATACGATCTTCCGTATTTTTATATTGCTGCACGCTGATTTCTGTTCCATCCACTTTAGCCACGTATATATTTGAGCCTATGGAGCTTAAGTATGAATCAATACCAAACAGCGCAAATGGGACAATTATGATTCCTAGAATCACTTTTGCCATTCTTGATTGAGTATTATTGCGAATTTTATCTAACATCGACATATCTTTTTTTACCCCAAAAAATTAATGCTAATTTATGAGCCTAATAAAGAACTTTGGTTCATATAATTAAGGCGAACAATAAGTTCGCCTTAATCAATATTGGCGGAGTGGACGGGACTCGAACCCGCGACCCCC
>JABMNG010000068.1 GCA_013205275.1 Methylophilales bacterium
CCCCATGAGGTAGCGAGGTTTATCTTTCGGCATTTTAGGAGCCATAAATTTGACAATCTTATTCATTTCTTCTTTAGGCTCTCCTACGGATAGACCCCCAATGGCATACCCATCAAAATCAATTTTTGTTAATTCTTTCATAGAAGCGAGCCTAAGGTCCTCAAACATTCCACCTTGAATTATTCCAAATAATGCATTGGGACTTTTTTGATAGGCAGATTTACTTCGGTAGGCCCACTCTTGACTTAGCTTCATTGAACTTTCTGCTTCTTCAAAGGTGGCAGGGTAGGGAGTGCATTCATCAAAAATCATGGCAATGTCAGAGTTGAGAATTTTTTGGATTTCCATGGACTCCTCTGGCCCCATAAAGCATTCATCCCCATTAATAGGTGATCTGAAGGTTACGCCTTTCGGAGTAATTTTTCTCATTTTACCCAGGCTCCATACCTGGAAGCCACCTGAGTCTGTCAATATAGGCCTGTCCCAACCAATAAATTTATGGAGGCCTTTGTGTTTAGAGATGACATCAAGCCCCGGGCGAAGCCACAAATGAAAAGTATTGCCTAAAATAATTTCAAAGTTATTTTCCGCAAGCTCCTGCGGGCTGATTGACTTAACCGCACCATAGGTTCCTACCGGCATAAAAACAGGGGTATTAATTATCCCATGGTGAGTAGTAATTTCACCGGTTCGTGCATTGCCATCTTCAGATTTGAGGTTAAATTTCATATTCCAGACTTTTGATTTGTTTACTTTATAATCATTATAAGTACATTAAGTCCAGATAAGGATGAATAAAGGAATATTCTAGGATAGAATTTCAGTAATTATGGATAATCTAGACAATATTAAGAAAAAAGATTCATTGGGAAAAAAAGGATTTTATTTATTGCCCAATTTATTAACAACATCAGCCTTGTTTGCCGGCTTTTATTCTATCGTTCAAGCCATGAATGGTGCCTATGATCACGCAGCTCTTGCGATATTTGTGGCGCTGATTATGGACGGACTTGACGGCCGTGTTGCGCGATTAACGAATACACAAAGTGAATTTGGTGCGGAATACGACAGCCTCTCAGACATGGTGTCCTTTGGAGTAGCTCCGGCATTAGTTATTTATGTTTGGGCGCTTCAGCCTCTTGGTAAGTTGGGTTGGATTGCTGCATTCATTTATTGCGCCTGTGCCGCCTTTCGGCTTGCCCGCTTCAACGTCAAGCTAGACATTGATAGCAAACAATTCTTTTTTGGACTGCCCTCTCCTGCAGCTGCAGCCTTACTCGCAAGCTTTATTTGGATATCGTTTGATAATGACATCAGCGGCAACGAAATATTTCTAGGATTTTTTCAGATGCAGTGGTTTGCTCTCATCCTTACTACCTTTGCAGCATTGTCAATGGTAACTGATATTAGGTACTACAGTGGGAAAGATATAAACCTAAGAAAGAGCCAGCCCTTTATAGCAATATTATTTATTGTATTAATTTTTGGAGTTATCTCGCATAACCCCGCTGAAATAATTTTTATTGCCATCATGGGTTACGCACTGTCAGGTTACTTTATGTTCTTTAAAAAAAGACTCATTAGCCAATCGAATAAAAAAAATGACTAAAATCAATGAAAATAACTTAATTATATTTGATACTACGCTTCGTGATGGCGAGCAAAGTCCGGGTGCCTCTATGACACAGGAGGAGAAGGTTCGAATTGCAAAGCAATTAGAAAAGCTTGGCGTCAATGTGATTGAAGCTGGATTTGCTGCGGCAAGCCCAGGAGATTTTAAGGCCATTGAAGCGGTCGCTAAAACCATTAAAAACAGTACTATTTGCTCTCTGGCTAGAGCTGTCGAAGCAGACATTGAAAAAGCAGGCACAGCCATTAGCCCAGCTAAAAATAAACGTATTCATACGTTTATTGCAACCAGCAAAATTCACATGGAAAACAAGCTGCGCATGACCGAGTCTCAGGTTTTAGAGCGATCTGTTATGGCGGTAAAGTGGGCATTAGCCTACACAGATGACGTTGAATTTTCAGCAGAGGATGCCGTAAGATCAGACATTAATTTTTTAGTGGAAGTGTTTGATGCGGTTATTCAGGCGGGCGCTAAAACAATAAATGTTCCTGACACTGTCGGTTACTCAATTCCGCATTCATGGGGAGAGAGAATGGCGACATTAATCGAGAGAGTCCCAAATTCAAATCGAGTGATCTGGTCGACACATTGCCACAACGACCTGGGAATGGCGGTAGCTAACTCACTTTCAGCTGTCTTAAATGGTGCAAGACAAGTGGAATGCACCATCAATGGCTTAGGTGAAAGAGCAGGCAATGCAAGCCTTGAAGAAATTGTGATGGCCGTAAAAACCAGAAAAGATATATTTAATTTAGAGACAAGTATCAAGCCTGAATTTATTGTGCCGACTTCAAGATTGGTTTCGACTATTACCGGGTATCCAGTACAACCAAATAAGGCGATTGTGGGGGCCAATGCATTTGCTCATGAGTCTGGCATCCACCAGGATGGGGTCCTAAAGCATCGTGAAACCTATGAAATTATGAGGGCCGAAGATGTGGGATGGGGCGCAAATAAAATTTCACTCGGAAAACTGTCTGGACGCAATGCCTTTAAATCAAGGCTTTCTGAATTAGGAATTGAAATAGAATCCGCCGATATTTTAAACGCGGCCTTCGATCGCTTTAAATTATTAGCTGACAAAAAGTCAGAAATATTCGACGAGGACCTTCATGCTTTGATTAGCGAGGAGTATGTTGCGGGAGCTATTGACCTCCATAAATTGGTGTCATTGAAAACGACTACCGAGACTGGAAGTACGCCTGTGGCTAAAATAAAAATGACGGTGGACGGTAAAGAACTTGAAGCGGAAGCAGAGGGCGGTGGCCCAGTGGATGCTACATTTAAAGCCATTGAATCGATTGTAAAATCTCAATCAGAATTGCTGCTATTTTCTGTTAATAACATTACCTCTGGAACTGACTCTCAAGGGGAAGTGACAGTCAGGCTGACCAAAGGAGGCAGAATTGTAAACGGACAAGGTTCAGACACTGATATTGTTGTGGCTTCAGCCAAGGCGTATATTAATGCTCTAAATAAACTCCTTTCTAAGCTTGAAAGAGCTCATCCACAAGTTTAATAAAAGGGGCGGTGTTTGCAATTAGCAATTTTTGATTTAGATAACACCTTGCTTAATGGGGACTCTGATTATAATTGGAGTCTTTTTCTTATTAAAGAAGGATTGTTAGACCCTGCTAGATATGAAAAGAGAAATGAAGAGTTTTACAGGGCATACCAATCTGGAAATCTAGATGTTTTTGCTTATTGTGAATTTCAGTTTAAAACCCTCAAAGAAAATCCTCGCGAACTGTTGGATGAAATGAGAGCGAAGTACGTTAATAGAATTATTAAGCCAATGATCACAAAAAAAGCTCTAGACTTAGTGGAGAGCCATAGAAAGCAAGGCCATCAATTGCTTATCATTACCGCAACCAATAGCTACATTACTAAGCCCATCGCAGATCTTTTTGGCATTAGCGATTTGATTGGGACTGACCCAGAAGAGTTAAACGGTCAATTTACGGGAAAAGTTACTGGAGTCCCTTCATTTCAGGAGGGAAAAATAACACGATTAAATTCATGGCTAAAGTTTAAAGGGGTGAGCTTTGAAGACTTTGAAAAAACTTTTTTTTACAGTGACTCGATGAATGATATCCCGCTTTTAGAAATAGTGTCTCACCCTGTTGCAGCAAATCCGGACGTAACATTAAAGCAGAAGGCTATCGATAATGATTCGCCCATAATCCAGTTACG
>JABMNG010000069.1 GCA_013205275.1 Methylophilales bacterium
CTAAAGCATGCTCGGCGTCAATAAATGCTGCAGTACCGCCAATTTTTTGCATCTGGGCGATGACCGACAATGTAAGTGAGGTTTTTCCTGAGGATTCTGGGCCATAGACTTCAACGACCCTGCCACGAGGTAAACCTCCAATGCCTAAAGCAATATCAAGTCCTAAGGATCCGGTGGAGACGGTTTCTATGCCCCGAACAACCTGCGATCCATCCATCCTCATGACGGAGCCTTTCCCGAACTGTTTATCAATTTGAGCTAATGCTGCATCTAGCGCTTTTTTCTTATTTTCATCCATTTCTTGTTTGCCTTTTATAAGTCCTATTTAACGTCTAATTATTTCATACTTGAGGGTTCAAAGTAAGCTTCAGGAGCGTATTTAATGAAAATAGCAGCGCTTTCCTTCTAATCATACTTCTATCCCCGATAAAATCTGCACGGTGCTCTACAATAATTTTTTTATGATGGCTGGCCGCGAAGAAAACGCTACCCACAGGCTTTGATTCTGAGCCCCCATCTGGACCGGCTATTCCAGTAATGCTGATGCTTAAATTACCAATACCCATTGAAAGGGCGCCGACTGCCATTTCATTTGCCACCTCTTGACTCACAGCCCCATAAACTTTTAAGGTGTCTGCATTCACCTTTAAACAATCGATTTTGGATTGGTTACTGTAAGTGACAAAACCTCTTTCAAACCAGTTGGAGCTCCCTGGAATGTCGGTGATTGTTTGTGCTATTAATCCACCCGTACAAGATTCTGCGGTAACTAAGACGAAGTTATTTTCTAAGCATTGCTTTCCTAATACCTCGGCGAGAGTGTAAATTTCCTCAGAATGCATAGTTCGTTATTGTATAAATAATAAATGCCATTAGGGCTGCACCAATGTCGTCAATCATAATTCCGAAGCCCCCTGAATACTTTTCTTCAAGCCATGATATTGGGTAAGGCTTCCAAATATCAAAGAGTCTAAATAGTATAAATGCATAGATTGCCTGATATAAGTTTGGATTAATTAAAATTAATAGCAACAGGAAGGCAGCAACCTCGTCAATCACAATGCACGATGGATCTTTAAGCTTAAGCGATTCACTGGTGATGTTAGAAGCCCAAAGCCCAATAAAAAAACTTACCGTAACAAATAGGACTTGAAAAATAATATTTGTTTCATTAATCAGCAGAAAGAAGGGAAGGGCTACTAGGGTTCCCAATGTCCCCGGAGCTTTTTTAGAAAGACCAGATCCAAAGCCTAAGGCAATGAAGTGCGACATATTTTGAAGTAAAAATTTTGTATTAGGCAAAGTGTTCAAATCCCTTTTCTTTGAAGGTCAGCAGCTGCCCATTGGCTTTCATAAGGGCCATATTTTTGTTGGCAGTAATTGACCCGATGCGCGTTAGTTTTATTTGGTTTTTAGTTGAAAATTGAATCAATTTCTGCCGGTTGCCTTCTGGTGCGGTCAGCAATAATTGATAATCATCGCCTCCACTTAACGCCAATGAAAATCCCTTCTTTTCTTTAATCCAGACAGGGGTTGGGAGGCTCTCAAGAAAAATATTAGCACCCACCTTGGACTGGCTAAGAATATGCTCTAAATCAGAAATTAAACCATCCGACAAATCAATTGCACTGTTGGATAGTTTAGCAAGCTTTTGCATATCTACCTTAATTGGCTGTGGTTTTTCTAGTGAGATAATAGCTTTATTAATCAATGCTTTAGGTACATCAAATTTCCTTTTTTTATATTTTAAGCCGAGCGCCGCAAGGCCTAATTCACCAGTCACCCAGATATCATCGCCTACCTTCGCGTTAGCTCTTAAAAGTACATTGCTTTTTAATACCTCACCTAAGATACAAATACTAATGGATAGGCTTCCATGGGTGGTATCACCCCCGATCAATTCAACGCCGTAATTTTTTGCACACTTAAAAAAGCCTCTTGAGAATTTTTTAACCCACAGCTCATTGGCTGAAGGCATAGATAAAGATAGGAGGGCATATTTTGGGTGGCCACCCATCGCTAAAATATCAGACACATTAACCGCCAGTGACTTCCATCCTAAATTTTCTGGGTTAGTATTGGATAAAAAATGTGTGTCAATATTGAGCGTGTCTTGGGAAATTGCCCAATAGCTATCTTTATTCTTTTCAAAGAGCGCGGCATCATCACCTATCCCTAAAAAAATTGAAGCAGACCCCTTTTGAAAATTTTTCTTAATGATTTCAAATTCTTTTAACATAAGGATGGCTACTTATTTTTTGGTCTAAAAGATTTTACGACAGACTCTCTCGTTTCTATAAAAGGTGCACCTATCAAATCAAGGCAGTAAGGAATTGCTGAAAAAATTCCCTGCACAATAGTGTCGCTATTTGAGTCTTTAAGCCCCTCTAATGTTTGCTGAATAGATCTGGGCTGTCCTGGGAGGTTGACGATCAAACTTTTATGCCTTATGACAGCCGTCTGTCTTGATAGAATTGCTGTGGGGACAAAGTTTAAGCTAATTTGACGCATTTGTTCGCCGAAACCAGGCATTTCCTTATGGCCAACGCTTAATGTTGCCTCGGGTGTAATGTCTCTAGGGGAGGGGCCTGTCCCCCCTGTTGTGAAAACGAGATCGCAATGTTTTTCATCTGTAAATGAAATTAACGTTTTTTTGACGGTCTCAATATCGTCATTAATAAGAGCAGTTTCTAATTCAAACTCATTAATTAAGGCTTTGGTGAGCCAATCGGTAAGGGAGGGAATGCCTTCGTCTTTGTATATTCCTGCCGATGCTCGGTCGCTAATTGAGATTAAACCAATTTTAATGAATTTTTTTTCCAATCTTAAGTCTCTTAGATATTATTATAAATAATCTTATCATCTTCATCTAGGATCACTATGTTTAAATCGATGGCTTCGTATTTTTTTATCTCTTTATTTGCCGTATCTTTTTCGGCGACAGCAGCTGAAAATCCTTTTGAAAAAAACTATGAATCTCAAAGCCCTAAAGGCTTTAGATCCTTTTCAGACAATCCACAACCAAAGGTTATGAGGGGATGGGAAAAAGAAACTGATAATATAAAAATGTTAGAAGATGGCTACGACTTAATGGGGGTTTCAGGATTTGTTGGGCCAAACGTTCCGCCAAGCTTAGCGTTAGACCATGCTCAAAA
>JABMNG010000070.1 GCA_013205275.1 Methylophilales bacterium
AAAGAGCTTGATTACATAGTTAAATCAAAAAATTTATTTAGATAGGAATGAGATGGCTGTAATACAAAATATTTTAGGGCGCATGGTTATTGATTCACGAGGAAATCCAACCGTGGAGGCTGAGGTGTTATTAAATGATGGCTCAATTGGAAGGTCATCAGTTCCATCGGGTGCCTCTACTGGAAGTAAAGAGGCAATTGAACTTCGAGATAACAATAAATCTATTTACCTTGGTAAGGGCGTGAGTCAAGCTATAAATAATATTAATAAAGTCATTGCGCCTGCCTTAAAAGGAAAGTCTGTTGATGATCAAAGTAACCTTGATAGCATTATGCTGGCATTGGATGGAACAGATAACAAGTCAAATTTAGGAGCAAATGCAATTCTTGCAGTTTCAATGGCCGCCGCTCATGCAGGAGCCATAAGTCAAAAAAAATACTTATTCGAATTTTTAAATCCTAACGGCCCATATAGCTTACCAACGCCAATGATGAATATAATTAATGGTGGTGCTCATGCTGATAATAATGTTGATATTCAAGAATTTATGATTATTCCTGCTGGTTTGCCAACATTTTCAGAGGCTATTCGGTGTGGCGCAGAAATATTTCACGCACTCAAGTCGAATTTATCAAATAAGTGCTTAGCCACAACGGTTGGCGATGAAGGAGGCTTTGCACCAAACCTGAGCTCTAATGAGGCTGCCTTACAATTGATTATGGAGTCAATTGAGATGGCTGGTTATGAACCAGGAAGAGAGGTGTATTTGGGTTTGGATTGCGCAAGCACCGAATTTTATAGAGATGACATGTACCATCTAGACTCAGAGAAAATAAGCTTAAACTCATCACAAATGGCTGACTATTTATCAACCTGGTGTGACAAATATCCAATTATTAGCATAGAAGACGGTATGAGCGAATTTGATTGGTCTGGATGGGGAACATTAACAGATAAATTAGGGCAAAATATTCAGTTGGTTGGGGATGATTTATTTGTGACAAACCCTAAAATTCTGAATGAGGGGATTGAGAGGAAGGTGGCAAACTCTGTGTTGATTAAAGTTAATCAAATAGGAACACTTACAGAAACATTCGAAACCATAAAGATGGCAAAGAATGCAAATTATACCGCAGTAATTTCTCACCGATCAGGCGAAACAGAAGACACAACTATTTCAGATATCGCCGTCGCAATGAATGCCATGCAAATTAAAACAGGCTCAATGTCTCGCTCTGAGAGAGTTGCAAAATATAATCAACTTCTTAGAATTGAAGAATACCTAGGCGATAAGGCTAAATATGCTGGCCTATCTGCTTTTTACCAAATTAATAAAAAAACTTGAGAGCACTGACTGTTATTTTTGTATTATTAATTGCGTTAATTCAATACCCATTATGGGCAGGAAGGGGGGGTTGGTATAATGTTTTTAAACTCTCTAAAGAGTATGACGCCACAAAACAAGTTAATGATGTACTAATAAAAGATAATAATGCATTAAGAGCTGAAGTTAATGACCTAAAGCAGGGAACAGATGCTATTGAGGAGCGGGCAAGAGAGGAGCTTGGTATGATAAAAAAGGGCGAGATTTATTTTCAAGTTATTAATAAGACCGATAAGTAACTCTGTATTTATGAGCTGAATTTCTCCATCTCAGGTACTGGCAAGACAAGTTTACTAGCACCAATCATTAGGGTGCTTTTGGATGATTCAATACGAATTTCAATCAATAGAGCGCTTTGATTATCTCCGAGGTTAGAAAAATCAACAACCTGTCCTACAGGGTCCCCATTACTTGTTATCACGGCACCCCAAACAAGATCTTGCGTGCCTTGGAAGCTGGCTATATACATCCTCCTTTTGGGTTTTCCTAAGTAATGCGTTCTTGCAACGATTTCTTGCCCGGTGTAACAACCTTTTTTGAAATTAATGGCACCAATTATGTCTAAATTAATTGACTGTGGAATAAATTGCTCTTGCGTTTCATGGTAAATACTAGGAATTCCTGATTTGATATTTTGCAAAGACCAGTCATTAAAACTTTTTTCTTCGAACTGACTACAATTTTTTTCTATAAAATTTAAACAGTCATTTTTTTCTCCAATGAATAATAGCCTGGGAATATCACCATGGAGCCGGATTATCGTTAAAGAGGATTGATTAGCCACTTCCATAGGTGTTGTAGGTAGTTTACCTTCAAGGCTTATACATTCGTCCTGGTTACCAATTAAAGCTCCAAAATACATTATCCCTTTTGGGTTTAATTCTACTTTAACTCTAGACCTCAGGACATACATTGATAATTTCTTTGTAATATTTTCTGCAATCGAGGCAGAACAAATTAGCAGGTAGCTATCAAGGTATTTTATTATATGGAAAAATGCTAACAGGCGCCCTTTTGGATTACAAAATCCTGCGTGTATAGATTGGGTGGGTGTAGCTATAGATATATCATTCGTGATTTGTCCCTGAAGAAAGGTATGCGCATCCTCTCCCTCAACCTTGATAATACTTAGTTTTTTAAGGTCAAATATAATATTTTTAGTTGGCTGCATGATTTTTTCTTGAAATAATTCCTTTTAATTTTACAGTTGAAAAGAATCTTAAACTAAAAATAATGAGAGCTATAAAAGTAAAAAAATTCCTTAATGGAAGCTGAGATTGGTCACGCCATGCTGCTTTTTGTTTTTTCATTTGTCCTAGAATGACTGGAACACTATCACCTTTAATATAGGATGCTCTAATTTCTTTTGCAACTTCAACTAAGTACTTCTCGTCCAACTTAGAAATATACCTGTCACTCTCGCCCCATGCGACACTATCATTTCTTGTGCCAATATTTGACTCAGAAATTTGTGCTATTCCTGGCTGCAAAGCAAAACTTTCGTTAGACCAATAACCAATTAATTGGTTATGGCTATCATATTTAGGTATTGGGGCACCTTCATCTGATCCAATGCCAACCAATATCCAGTCATTAGCTCCTTGAAACTGTGTTAAATCACGCGTATTGAAGACATGTAATTTTGGCGCTTCTTCACCGTCTGTAAAGTATATAACTTGGGTAGGCTCAGGAAAGCTCCGTATTAGTCTCGAGAGGTTCATGAGTGACTCTCGTATTC
>JABMNG010000071.1 GCA_013205275.1 Methylophilales bacterium
CTTGGTCGTATGCCATCAGCAGTAGGTTATCAGCCAACTCTTGCAGATGAAATGGGTCGCTTACAAGAACGTATTACATCAACAAAAACAGGTTCAATTACATCAATTCAAGCTGTGTATGTTCCAGCGGATGATTTAACGGATCCGTCTCCTGCAACAACATTCCAACATCTAGATTCGACCGTTGTTTTGTCTAGAGATATTGCGTCACTGGGTATTTACCCTGCCGTGGATCCATTAGATTCAACTTCAAGACAATTAGATCCACAGGTTGTCGGGGAAGAGCATTATCAAGTTGCACGGTCAGTACAATCAACCTTACAAAGGTATAAAGAATTAAGAGATATTATTGCAATTCTCGGAATGGATGAGTTATCCCCAGAAGATAAATTAGCAGTAACTCGTGCACGTAAAATACAGCGATTCCTGTCTCAACCATTCCATGTCGCTGAGGTATTTACAGGGTCGCCTGGTAAATACGTTACATTAAAAGATACAATTAAAGGCTTTAAAGCTATTGTAGCTGGCGAATATGACAACCTTCCTGAGCAGGCATTTTATATGGTTGGTGGAATTGAAGAAGCTGTTGAAAAAGCAAAAACGCTATCATAAATAAAAGGTAAGCATGGTTAATACAATTAAAATTGATATAGTCAGCGCTGAAGAGTCAATATTTTCAGGCGAAGCAGAGTTTGTTTCTGCCCCTGCAATCATGGGAGAGGTTGGTATTTATCCTAATCATGCTCCTATGATAACGCCGCTTAAATCAGGATCACTCAAAATTAAATTGGCTGACAAAAATGAAGAACAGTTAATTTATGTTTCAGGAGGTATTTTAGAGGTACAGCCTGGCGTTATTACAGTATTGTCTGATACAGCCATTAGAGGCAAAGATCTTGATGAAAGCAAAGCATTAGCTGCAAAAAAATCTGCTGAAGAGGCTATGAAGAACAAGTCATCAGACACTGATTTCGCGCAAGCACAAGCTGAGCTTGCAGAAGCAATGGCACAAATTCAAGCGATTGATAAGTTACGCAAGATTAGGCATTAAGCAGAAGATTTAAATTTTAAAAAAGCAGCTAATGGCTGCTTTTTTTGTTTATACTAATTAATAAAAAGGGCAAATCAATGTCATTAAGCATTATTATTCTTGCCGCAGGAAAAGGCGCCCGAATGACCTCTAACCTTCCAAAAGTCTTGCAGCCACTTGCCAAGAAACCTCTGCTTAGCTATGTCATTAACACTGCAAAATTACTAAACCCAAACGAAATAATCGTGGTTGTAGGTCACCAATCAGAACTCATTAAAGAAACATTTAAAACAGAAGATGTTATTTGGAAAATTCAAGACCAGCAATTAGGAACGGGGCATGCTGTATTACAAGCAATACCAAGTTTAAAAAGTGAAAAAACTATTATCTTATACGGGGATGTTCCATTAGTAGAACAATCAGACCTATTAAAATTAGTAGAACAATCAGGCAATAGTCTAGCAGTAATGACATACATCAAGGATGTACCTAATGGGTATGGTCGAATACAGAGAGAGAATGCAGAAGTAGTTTCTATTATTGAAGATAAAGATTGTAATGATGATCAACGAAAAATAAAAGAGATCAATACAGGCATTATGGCAGCTGATACTCAAAAACTTATTAAATGGCTATCAAAATTATCAAATAATAATTCACAAAAAGAATATTATTTAACGGATATTGTTGCCCTTGCAACAGCTGAGGGTGAGAAAGTTTATTCCCATAAGGTGCTGGCTGAGATTACAATTTCAGGTGTAAATTCTAAAGCTGAGTTAGTCGATATGGAAAGGAAATATCAATCAAAGCTAGCACAAACACTTGTTTCCAATGGCGCCCATATAATTGATCCTAATCGGATCGATATTAGAGGAGAGTTGATTGTTGGGAGGGATGTAACAATTGATGTGGGCTGTATATTTGAGGGTGATGTCACGCTAGGTGATAATGTATATATTCACCCATATTGTGTATTAAAAAATTGTAAGGTTAAGAGTAATTCAACCATTGAGTCTTTTTCATATATCGACTCATCGGAGATTGGGAAGGAAAATAAGGTTGGCCCGTACGCTAGAATTAGGCCAGGAACAGTTCTAGGAAACACAGTGCACATTGGAAATTTTGTTGAAATTAAAAATTCATCTATTGATGAATTTTCTAAGGTCAACCATCTAAGTTATATTGGAGACAGTGATATAGGTAGAAATGTTAATGTGGGCGCAGGAACTATTACATGTAATTATGATGGGGCAAATAAACACAGAACTACTATAGAGGACGATGTGTTCATTGGTTCAAATAGTCAATTAGTTGCCCCAATTAAGATTGGAAAGGGCTCGACTATTGGCGCTGGGTCAACGATCACTAAAGATACTCCAGACCACCAATTAACCTTATCCAGATCAAAGCAAATTAACATCACGGGCTGGAAGAGGCCTTCAAAGAAAAAATAAATTATGTGCGGAATCGTTGGAGGAATCTCATACAAGAATGTTCTACCCTCATTAATTGAGGGCTTGGAGCGTTTAGAATATCGGGGGTATGACTCTGTAGGTATAGTCATTAACAACGACTCACTAGAGAGAGTTAGGTCAATTGGTCGGGTCTCATCGATTAAAAATAAAATAAAAAAAACTAAAACAAAAGGGCTGTTAGGTATTGGCCATACAAGATGGGCTACCCA
The DNA here is from genome assembly GCA_013205275.1 of Methylophilales bacterium. GTDB lineage: Bacteria > Pseudomonadota > Gammaproteobacteria > Burkholderiales > Methylophilaceae > BACL14. The sequence continues at coordinate 2,715 of JABMNG010000071.1, forward strand.
TGGCGGAGTGAATGAACAAAATGCACACCCCCATATCTCGAACAATCTAATTGCCGTAGTTCATAATGGCATTATTGAGAACCACGAAGCCAAATTTGAACAGCTAAAGAAATTAGGCTATGTTTTTGAATCAGAAACAGATACGGAAGTGATTGCGCACCTCATCCATTACTTTTACCAAAAACATAATAATTTGTTACAAGCAGTCAATGCAGCAACAAAAGAGCTAGAGGGAGCATATGCAATTGCCGTTATTGCTCTAAATCAAAAAGAACAATTTGTTTGTACCCGTCGGGGGTGCCCCCTATTAATCGGTGAGGGAAAAGGAGAGAATTTTATTGCCTCAGATGTTTCGGCACTTATACCCGTAACCAATAAGATTATTTATCTTGAAGACGGCGACATTTCAGTAATTAAAAAAGATGTAATTGAGATATACAGCCAATCCCTAAAAAGAGTTAAGCGCAAGACCCATCAGAGCAAGATAGAATTATCAAGCATGGAGTTAGGGCCATATCAGCACTACATGCAAAAAGAGATTTATGAGCAGCCTCGCGCAATAAGCGACACAATTGAAGCGGTTATTGATGCAAATGAATTTAATGTAGAAATTTTAGGTGACCAGGCAAAAAAAATATTAAGTGATATCGACAGTGTATTAATATTAGCTGCAGGGACTAGCTACTATGCGGGACTAACAGCGAAGTATTGGTTCGAAAGCATTGCAAAAATACCGACTAATGTTGAAATTGCTAGCGAATATCGATATAGGTCCTCAATTGGAAATCCAAAGCAACTGATCATAACCATCTCACAATCTGGAGAAACATTAGACACCATAGAGGCATTGAAGCATGCAAAAAAAATGGGGCATAAAAAGACCCTAACAATATGCAATGTTCAAGAAAGTGCTATCTCAAGAGAATCAAAACTTTCCTACTTTACAAGAGCGGGGGTAGAAATTGGTGTGGCGTCAACAAAAGCGTTTACTACGCAGTTGGTATCCCTTTTTGTGCTGACAATTATCCTAGGAAAAGAAAAAAAATATATCTCTAGGAAACTAGAAGAACAATATTTAACGGAATTAAGAACTCTTGTTGGTAGCGTCCAAGCAGCATTAAATCTAGAGCCTCAAATTAAGGAATGGTCGAAAGAATTTTCAAGGAAAGATAATGCCTTATTTCTAGGAAGAGGAATTCACTATCCCATTGCTTTAGAAGGTGCACTCAAGCTTAAGGAAATTTCATATATTCACGCTGAAGCATACCCAGCAGGAGAATTAAAACATGGGCCATTAGCGTTAGTTGATGAAAAAATGCCAGTAGTAGTCATTGCACCAAACGATAAACTGCTTGAGAAAGTAAAATCAAATATGCATGAAGTCAAAGCACGGGGGGGTAAGCTCTATGTTTTTGCAGACGCAGACAGTCATTTCCATGAGGAAAAAAATATCAAAGTTATTCGCACACCAAGACATACAGGTATGCTCTCACCCATTGTTCATGCAATCCCTGTGCAACTACTTGCGTATCATGTTGCATTGAGAAAGAAGACGGATGTAGATAAACCAAGAAATCTTGCCAAATCTGTGACAGTAGAGTAGAAATTATTGGATAGCATGAATAGCAAATCATGCCAGTTCAAACCCAGCCAATATCTCCTTACGACTAACCTCTGGAATCCAGCCCTTTAAGCATCACTGAGCTAATATCAAAACTACCTGTGTCATGACTGACTAGTATTTGCCCATCTTGTATGGTGCAACTTATTGTTAGGCTACGTTCTGCTGTGGCTGTAAGCTCCTGAGTATCAGGTAAATTAAGAATAGTCAGATTATTATTTTTTAACAGCGCCTTGCTGTTTTGTGCCCACCACATATCGGCAATACGGCCACCATAAAGCACTATTACTACCTGTTTAGACCTACCACAAGCTTTACGAATATCGCGTTCCGTCGGCAGGCCAACGTCAATCCATAATTGAATCGCACCTGTCAGATCTTTCAGCCACAGGTCTGGCTCCTCATCATCACTTAATCCTTTACCAAATACTAGGTATTCATCGGCATAAAGTGCAAAGGTGATTAGTCTTACCATTAACCGCTCATCGGTTTCTGATGGATGTTTAGCCAAGGTTAGGCTGTGCTGGCCATAGTAATTGCGATCCATATCCGCAATTTGTAAGTCAACTTTATAAATGGTTGATTTAATTGCCATCTGGTTCTACGCCGCTACTTGCGACTACATGAATGTTGGTGCCACCACATTGCACAACTTGCCCCACCCTTATTTTGGCGGTTTTACGATACTCAATATAGTCACCTACAATTACCAAACCCTCGGCTACCATAGACTTTCCACGGCCACCGCTATCGGCTAGACCGACAAGCTTGAGTAAGTCGCATAGGGGTACATATTCAGTCTTAATCTTAAATTCTATGGTTTGCACGAGTGATTTTCTTTACTGATATTAGATTGCGTATTTTCACACTAACGCATTATAACAATTATTTACCTTGGCAGCGACCTTGGCCAAAAAGCGCGGCCTATCATGTGGCACTATTAAAAGGCACCGATGTCGATAAACCAAGAAACTTAGCCAAATTGGTGACGGTAGAGTAAAAACCAATAGTTTTAACGGGAACCTATTATCTTAATACAAAAAAACTATATTCAGTTAAAATTTTTAAAAAAAAACTATATATTGTGTTTTTTGTAAAATTTAGGGGTAAAATTTACCAAGTTTAAAGAGATGAAAGTTTAAACTTTTTCTATATACAATAGGAGAACTAAGTATGGATATATTAGCAACTATAAGAAAATGGGCTGCTGGGCTTGCAGAGACTGCAGTTAGTTTAATGGCACTAGCCATAACGGTTCAAATCCTAATGGGCTCATCAAGCGTACCCTTCCTAGGAGATGC
>JABMNG010000072.1 GCA_013205275.1 Methylophilales bacterium
CTGTGGTGAAGCTCTTTTGCGCGGCTAATAAATTCTAAATGAATATCTAGGGTCATCAGACTCTGAGAGAGGCTAGCCAGTAATGCATCAAAGTACCCAGATCCAGTTCCTACATGGAGGACATGATCAGTTTTTTTTACATTAAGTGATTGAAGAATGCGAGCCTCAAGCTTTGGCGAAAGCATTTTTTCACCATGACCAATAGGAATTTCAAGGTCTGCAAACGCCACACCTTGATAGGCAGTTGGCACATAAGCTTCTCTAGGAACTAGAGTTAGGAGATTTAGAGTAACAGGGTCCAGAACGTCCCATGGACGAATTTGTTGCTCAATCATATTGAATCTTCTAGTTGCTTGAGTTTTGTCCATGACCATTTTGTAGTTACATTTGTTAAATCTAATTATATCTGAGAGCTAGTATAGTTCTTATGACTATTAACACCTAAAAAAATTCATTTATCGATAAATTCTCCTTGTGAAATATGGTAGTTTCGCGTAGTTTTAAAGGAATATTGCTAGGGGTCTATTTATACATTATAAATAGTGAGAAAAACCCTTTGAACCTGATGTGGGTAATGCCACCGTAGGAAAGCATCGTGATGCTTCTACGTTAATCAAAAAATAGGAGCTTGAATGAACGCAACAGACAAACAACTTAAAAATAATATTGATGAATTTGTTAATAATGATGCAACACTGGATCCATCATCATTTGTATCTTTCTCTAACTCAAAAAAAGTTTATATTGTAGGCTCGTCCCCCGATATAAGAGTTCCGTTCAGAGAAATTAGCTTATCAGACACACCATCTCAGTTTGGTGCAGAAAAAAATCCTCCCGTTATGGTTTATGACACCTCCGGTGCATACACGGACCCTACTATTTCAATTGATATTCGTGAAGGACTCCCCGCATTAAGAACAAAATGGATAGAGGACCGGGCGGACACAGAGATTCTTTCTGGACCAACCTCAATTTTTGGCCATGAAAGACAGGTCAGCCCTGAGCTTGAGAAAATGCGCTTTAATTTAAATAGAAATCCAAGAAAGGCGAAAGCCGGTAAAAATGTTAGTCAAATGCATTATGCAAAAAAAGGAATTATTACCCCGGAAATGGAGTTTATTGCAATTCGTGAGAATCAACGCAGAGACTCAATGTCTGAATTACTTCAAACCCAACATCCAGGACAAAATCATGGAGCAACAATTCCCCAAGTGATTACTCCAGAATTTGTACGCGATGAAGTTGCTCGAGGGCGTGCCATTATTCCCGCCAATATCAATCATCCGGAAACGGAACCTATGATCATTGGCCGGAACTTTTTAGTAAAGATAAATGCCAATATTGGTAATTCTGCCTTAGGCTCAAGTATCAGTGAGGAAGTCGAGAAAATGGTATGGAGCACACGCTGGGGCGGCGATACAGTGATGGATTTATCAACTGGTAAGAATATTCATGAAACACGTGAATGGATTATTAGAAATAGCCCAGTGCCCATTGGCACGGTTCCAATCTACCAAGCTCTTGAGAAGGTCAATGGTAAAGCTGAGGATTTAACTTGGGAAATATTTAAAGACACTCTCATTGAGCAGGCTGAGCAAGGAGTGGATTATTTCACAATACATGCAGGGGTTCGCTTGGAATACATACCGATGACAGCAAAGCGCATGACAGGCATTGTAAGTCGTGGCGGCTCAATCATGGCCAAATGGTGTTTAGCTCACCATAAAGAATCTTTTCTTTATACGCATTTTGAAGATATTTGTGAAATTATGAAAGCTTATGATGTGAGTTTTAGTCTAGGCGATGGTTTACGTCCCGGCTCTATTTATGATGCCAACGACGAAGCTCAATTTGCAGAATTAAAAACGCTAGGTGAACTTACCAAAGTTGCTTGGAAACATGATGTTCAGGTGATGATTGAGGGCCCCGGACATGTACCTATGCATCTAATTAAAGAGAATATGGAGCTTCAGTTGGAACATTGTGATGAAGCCCCTTTTTATACTTTAGGCCCATTAACAACCGACATTGCTCCTGGATACGATCACATAACATCAGGTATCGGTGCTGCAATGATTGGATGGTATGGTTGTGCCATGCTTTGTTATGTGACACCTAAAGAGCATCTTGGATTACCCGAGAAAGAGGATGTTCGTATCGGGATTATTACTTATAAAATTGCCGCTCATGCAGCCGATCTGGCCAAAGGACATCCAGGCGTTCAGATTCGAGATAATGCATTGTCGAAAGCGCGCTTTGAATTCCGTTGGGATGATCAATTCAATCTTGGGCTAGACCCTGAGAAAGCCAAGGAATTTCATGATGAAACACTTCCTCAGGAAGGCGCAAAGCAAGCTCATTTTTGCTCTATGTGTGGGCCACACTTTTGTTCTATGAAAATTTCACAAGACGTTCGGGAATATGCCGCTGAGAGAGGGCTGACGGATCAAGAGGCTTTACAAAAGGGCATGGAGGAAAAGTCCATTGAGTTTGTAAAAAAAGGCTCAGAAGTTTATCAAAAAGTATAATGTTGACCTAACTTAAACCATTATGGATTTCTATCTTCTTTGGGTTGCAATTATCCTGGGCATAGTGGAGGGGGCAACTGAGTTCCTACCAGTGAGCTCAACAGGTCACCTCATTATTGCTAGTGATTTGTTAAATTTTAACAATACCACTCACGTAGTATTTGAAATTGTTATCCAATTGGGAGCAATCCTCGCCGTTGTGATGGAGTACAGAAAAAAACTGTTAGCAACGCTCCTAGGCATTACTCGAGAAAAGTCCGCACAAGATTTGGTGGTTAATTTAATCATTGCTTTTATTCCCGCCGCCATTCTCGGGCTATGTTTTCATAATCAAATTAAGGCCCATCTATTTAATCCTACCACGGTAAGCATTGCTCTTATTATTGGTGGAGTTGCTATGATTATGATAGAAAAAAGAGTGCCAAAGAAAGCAAATACAAGCCAAACAATTAAAAAATCTCAAGCGCTTGTGGTTGGCATAGCTCAATGCTTATCATTAGTGCCTGGTGTCTCTAGAGCGGCATCTACTATTATGGGCGGTGTAATTAGCGGCTTAGATCGCAAGGTAGCAACTGAATTCTCTTTTTACCTAGCTATTCCAATTATTTTTGCGGCATCCATTTTCGAGCTAATGTCCAATTGGGATATTCTAACAATCCATGACCTTCCAATATTTATTGCTGGATTTACGGCTGCATTTCTAAGTGCTACGATTGTCATTCGAATTTTTATTCGATACGTTGCTAACCACACGTTTATTGCCTTTGGATGGTATCGAATAATTATTGGTATAATTACCCTGTATTATTTCTATTGATAAAGATAATGAAGGATTATTCAAGCCTTGACTTAACGCTTCTAGTTATTTTGGAGGAGGCAAAGATAAAACCTGTCTCAATTCGCGAGGCCCTAAAAAAACTAGACCATTTCGGATTTCCGTTAATTACATTTATTCTTGTCCTCCCATTTATGCAGCCATTTCCAGTCGGACCAATTAGTGTTTTGGGAGGAATCACATTTTCAATATTAGGAATACAGGTACTTAGAAAATACCCGTCCCCTGTTTTACCAGAAAAAATTCTTAATACAGCATTGGGTCAGAAAGGATGGGTAAGAATTGCTAAAGTGACTAACATAATTATTCGTTGGTCAAAGAAAGTTACCAAGCCACGTTTGAATAAATTTGTATCTGCTGAGATAGGTATGAAATTTGAGGGGGGCATACTTTTTTTCGGAGGAATTTTGATGGCGATTCCATTTGGAGTACTTCCACTGAATAATTTTTTTCCAGGCCTTGCAATTTTATTTGTAGCGCTTGCACAATTTGAGAAAGATGGATTATTTATCTTAATTGCAATTTTTTGGCTATTCTTTTCAGTCTTATATTTCACGGTTTTTTTTATTCTTCTGTATTACATAGGACTGGAAAGTTTGCAATATCTCCCAGCTTGGCTCTCAGATATTATTTAATGAGCTATATTTCAAAAAAACTTATTTTGTGGCACAAAACTCATGGGCGACATCAGCTACCGTGGCAAAATACAAAAAATCCCTATGCAATATGGGTGTCAGAAATAATGCTGCAACAGACACAGGTATCAACTGTAATAGGCTACTATCAAAAATTTATAACTCGATTTCCTGATATTAACCGTTTAGCAATTGCTGATATTGATGAGGTTAACGAATTATGGAGTGGTCTTGGATACTACAATCGGGCTCGGAACCTTCATGCTGCAGCCAAAATTATTTCGAAAAATTACAAGGGTATTTTCCCTGATCAATATGAAAAAATACTAGAGCTTCCTGGAATAGGTAGAACAACGGCAGGCGCAATATGTGCATTTTCATTTGGTCAACATTACCCCATACTTGATGGTAATGTAAAACGAGTATTTGCACGTTTTTTTGGAATTAAGGAATGGACTGGCCTACCTTTGGTAGAAAAAGAATTGTGGAAAATAGCAGAAAAAAATCTTCCTATGACAAGTATTCAGGTTTATACGCAAGCACTAATGGATTTAGGAGCAACATTATGTGTTAGAAGTAAGCCTCGGTGTGGCGAGTGCCCACTAAAAAATTCCTGTAAAAGCTTTCTTAATCAGTGGACATCAATTATTCCCGCACCTAAAGTTAGAAAAAAAATTCCAGTTAAGGAAGGTCATATTTTGATTGTGCAATATGCGGAACAAATTTTATTTGTTAAGCGCGATTTAAGAAAAATCTGGGGTGGATTATGGTCATTGCCTGAGCTGGAAAAAAAAGATGATTTAGATCAGTGGTTACTTAAATTTTTGAAGATTAAAAAAAGCCGGACTATGAATGAAGGAATTTACAATGCCACCTTTTCTCATTACAAGTATGTAATGCATTATCAACATATTTTGATTGATAATATAAATATTAAAATTCCAGAGAATCATCAATGGCTAGCCAAAACAGAAATTCAACAAGCTGGAGTCCCAACCCCTATAAAGAAACTACTGGTTTCTCTTTAAATTCTCATTAAAGGGTTGCGACCGTCATTATAAAAAGGCATCATTCAAACTAATTAATTTATATATATAAAGGGATTGATCATGGTAAAGATTTTTGGTCTAGTTGCACGGGTATTATTAGCACTTATATTTTTTATTACAGTATTGCTTATTCTCAATAATATAGTCACAACTCCCAATGGCTATTCATTTTACCAAGATATGTTAGGAGCAAAAGGATTGCCAGGAATATTTGCACCTATTAGTATTTTAATTCAATTTGTTTTTGGTCTTGCACTAATTCTAGGCTATAAGATAAAGATATCAGCTTATGTCCTTGCAGGGTATTCATTGGTGTGGGCAGTCATTTACTTTACAAATATTAACTTATTAATGTCCCTTCAATATTTAGCTATTACAGGCGGCTTACTTCACCTAGGCACCCAGCCAAATACTTGGATGAGCTTGGATAATATTTGTGCGTCTAGGAAGAAAAAATAATTTAGTTATGAAATTTCGAGCATGCGGTCTAATGCAAGCTTCGCTGATATTGATTCCTTTAGCGGAACCTTAATGATATTGACCGGGTTATTTTGAAGGATATTTTCTAATGTCCAGGCTAAATGCTGAGGATCAATTCTTGCCATTGTTGAACACTCGCACACAACATGAGACATAAATTGAACTAGCTTTCCTTC
>JABMNG010000073.1 GCA_013205275.1 Methylophilales bacterium
CAATTTAATTTAACAATTTGAAAATAGAAAGAATTTAAGAATGAAAAGAATATTAAAAACAATTATTTTACTTTTAACTTCTTTGCACTTAGCGGCAGAAGAAAATTTAACATTAGATACGATTGATGTTTATACGGCCACCCCGCTGCCTTCTATTGGCTTGCCCATGGACATGGTACCCGCCAACATTCAAATGGTTAACCAAAAAGAGCTATCAAAGCAAAGCGGTGTTTCTGTTGCTGACTATATGGCCAATAACCTCCAGGGCGTTACTGTTAATGAAATCGCAGGCAATCCCTTTCAGCTTGAGATAAATTATCACGGTTACAATGCCACCCCGATCGCCGGTAACCCTCAAGGACTTTCCGTTTATGTTGACGGCGTCAGAGTCAATGAGCCTTTTAGTAATACGGTTATGTGGGACCTTATTCCTAATTTCGCAATTGATAGGATGCAAATGATCGGTGGCTCTAACCCTATTTTTGGCTTAAATACTTTGGGTGGCGCATTGTCAATGCAAACAAAGTCTGGTCGGACATTCAATAAGACAGCCATTGATTATTCAGCAGGCTCTTGGGGAAGACAGACCAGCTTACTTGAAACGGGCGGTATATCTGAGGACAGAAAATTTGATTACTATGTTGGCTACGAACATTTTACTGAGGATGGCTGGCGAGATTACTCCCCGTCGCACGTCAATCAATTATTTGCTCAATTAGGATGGGAGTCTGAAACTTCAAGGTATGAGGTTAACTATACCGGCGCACATAACTTGATGATTGGTAATGGCCTCACTCCTAAGGGATTATTGGGAAATGATCTCGAAGGCATTCATACGCTCGAGGATGAGACCAAAAATAACTTTGGGAAGTTAGTCCTGACAGGCACCGACTTTATAGATGACAAGACGATGCTATCCACCAACGCTTATTACATCCGGTCAGATCGAAAAACGTACAACGGTGACTTAAATGACGATTTTTGTAATGCTTTAATTGGGGACGAAGGAGAATGTTCAGTAGAGTCTCAGGCGGCATATAACCTTGGTTCTACCGATGTAAATATAAATGAAGGTGTTTTAAACAGAACCAGCACAAAACAGGCCTCCTATGGCGCGAACATCCAAGCCACCTTTGACCATGATTTTTTTGAGAGAAGGAATCAGTTAGTTATAGGTTCCGGGGTTGAATATTCATTGATTCGTTTTAGACAGTCCGGTCAAGAAATTGCAACACTGGATGCGAGTGGTTTTTTTTCAGGGGCAACCGGAGCCGAGGAACAAACAACTGGCCTGACTGGAAAGACTAAAACATTTGGTTTGTTCGCAACGAACACACACTCATTGTCCGATCAATTAAGCATCAACACGGCCGCAAGGTATAATTTTATTCAGGTAGATAATTCAGATACGTTTAATGCGCCCGGAGGAGACTCTTTAACGGGCAAGCATCATTTTGAACGAATTAATCCTTCTGTCGGCATAACCTTTCATCCAACCAAAGATTACACCACGTACGCCTCTTACAGCGAGTCCAGTCGCGCTCCAACCAGCATTGAGTTAGGTTGCGCTAATCCGGACCGACCTTGTAATCTTCCAACGCAGATGGCAGACGACCCACCATTAGAGCAGGTTGTTGCAAAGACATTTGAGGTGGGTGCTCGCGGCAAAATTTCGAAAAATGTTAACTGGAATGCTGCTATTTATGACGCAACTAACCATGACGATATTCTGTTTGTAAATTCAAGCTCAATCAGCGGGCTAGGCTATTTTACTAATGTATCCAAAACGACAAGGCAGGGGGTGGATTTAGGCATGTCGTTTAATGTGGACAAGCTATCAATGAATGTTAACTACGGTTATGTTTTAGCTCGCTACGGAAGCGATATCGATTTACCTAACGAGGTGAATACTTCTAATGTTGGGAGTGTTATCTCAGTTAAAAAAGATGATTACCTGCCTAATATCCCAAAACATCACCTTAAAATTAGAACTGAGTATCAATTTAACCCGGAGTTTAGTTTAGGCGCTACGATTTCAGCTTTCACAAAGAGTTATATGATGGGTAACGAAAATCAGGAGCATGACTCATCAGGAGGCTTGCAAGGTGAGATACCTGGGTATGCAATACTCAATCTAGACTCAGAATATAACTTCTTTAAAGGATGGAAACTTTACGCTAAGGCGATTAATGTCCTCGACCAAAGATACTACACAGGTGGCCGCCTAGCTGAAAGTCAGGTGGACCCAGTTACCAGGCTTCATTCAGGCGATGAAGCTCTCGGTGTAGCTAGTTTGCTACCAGGCTCGCCGCAAGCTGCGTGGATTGGACTTCGTCACGAATTCTAGCCCGTTTATCCCCTCACTGTTCTGGCTATTGATATAATGATTTATATTCTTAAAGGTACGTTATGACAATTGGAACGCCTCTGTCTGAAAATGCTACCCGCGTTATGCTTCTAGGAAGTGGTGAGCTCGGAAAAGAAGTCATTATCGCCCTTCAAAGGTTAGGGATTGAGGTGATTGCAGTTGATCGTTACCCAAACGCCCCAGGCCATCAGGTTGCTCATCGTTCGCATGTAATCGACATGACCGACAAAGAATCACTAAAAAGAATTATTGACCTTGAAAGACCTCACTATATTGTCCCGGAAATTGAGGCGATTAATACAAGCTTATTAGCCGAGATCGAGAAGAATAAACAATCGATTGTTGTTCCAAGCATCAAGGCTGTTCAACTGACCATGGACCGTGAGGG
>JABMNG010000074.1 GCA_013205275.1 Methylophilales bacterium
GGGCAGTATTAGGAAACGCAAAGGATATGCATGAGGTATATTCATTTTTAAGGTCTGCTGGACCAACAATGAGCGCTTTTAATGCTTGGATATTTTTAAAGGGTTTAGAGACATTAAGTTTAAGAATGAATGCACATTCTTCCAATGCTCTAGCGCTTTCATTGTGGCTTGAAAGTCAACCAAAAGTTAGTAAAGTTTATTATCCAGGCCTAAAATCTCATCCTCAATTTTCTCTTGCTAGTAAACAGCAGTCATCTGGGGGTGGCATTGTTTCATTTGAAGTGAAGGGAGATAAAAGTGAAGCATGGAAAACTATTGACTCCACCAAAATGCTTTCGATAACCGCCAATCTTGGAGATGTTAAATCTACAATTACACATCCCTCCTCAACAACGCACTCTAGACTTACACAGACAGAGAGAATTGATGCAGGAATATCTGATAATTTAATAAGAATTGCGGTTGGGTTAGAAGATATTCAAGATATAAAAGAAGACTTACAATACCTAATGAAATAACTGGTAATGCGAGTTTATTAGCCTTGGTTACATGTTAAAATAAAACTCAAATTCACATAAATATTAAAATTAAGACACGCAACATATGGATCAATTTGCAAAAGAAACTATCCCCGTTAGTTTAGAAGATGAAATGAAAAGGTCATACCTCGACTATGCAATGAGCGTCATTGTGGGTCGAGCACTTCCCGACGTTAGGGATGGGCTTAAACCTGTTCATAGGCGAGTCCTTTATGCCATGCATGAGCTAAGCAATAGTTTTAATCGTCCATATAAAAAATCAGCAAGAATTGTCGGTGATGTGATTGGTAAATACCATCCTCATGGAGATACTGCTGTTTATGACACCATTGTTCGTATGGCACAAGATTTTAGTCTGCGCTATATGCTAGTTGATGGGCAAGGAAATTTTGGCTCTGTTGATGGAGATAATGCGGCAGCAATGCGTTATACCGAAATTAGAATGTCTAAAATTTCTCATGAGCTTCTAGCTGACATTGATAAGGAAACAGTTGATTTTGGTCCAAACTATGATGGCTCAGAGCACGAGCCATTAATTATGCCTGCCAGAATCCCGAATCTATTAATTAATGGAAGTTCAGGAATTGCAGTGGGTATGGCCACAAACATTCCCCCTCATAACTTATCCGAAGTTATTGATGCCCTTCAAACAATACTAAAAAGACCAGATATTACCATTGATGAATTAATAGAAATTATCCCTGCACCTGATTTTCCAACAGCCGGAATTATTCATGGTGTCTCAGGTGTAAAAGATGGGTATAGAACAGGTCGTGGTCGTGTCGTTATGAGGGGAAGAACTCATGTTGAGGACCTTGAGAGAGGAAATAGAGAAGCAATTATTGTAGATGAGTTGCCTTACCAAGTTAACAAAAAGACTTTTATTGAAAAAATAGCAGAACTAGTTGGGGATAAAAAAATTGAGGGCATTTCAGATTTGCGAGATGAGTCTGACAAGTCGGGTATGAGGGTTGTAATCGAGCTAAAAAGAGGCGAAATTCCTGATGTTGTATTAAATAATCTATACAAACAAACACAACTCCAAGACAGTTTTGGAATGAATATGGTCGCCTTGATTGATGGCCAACCAAAGTTATTAAATTTAAAAGAAATTCTTGATGCATTTTTAAAGCACCGTCGTGAAGTTATTACACGAAGAACCGTATTTGAGCTTAAAAAAGCAAGAGAAAGAGGTCATGTACTAGAAGGGCTTGCTGTGGCTTTGGCTAATGTTGATGAAATGATTAAGATCATCAAGGCAGCGGCAACACCACCAGATGCTAAAAAAGAATTAATGGAGCGGTTGTGGAAGTCCGAAGTGGTTGAGATTATGCTTAAAAAGTCAACAGAGGACCTCTCAAGACCGGAAGGACTACCAAAAGCCTTTGGTCTTCAGCAAGATGGCTATCGATTGTCTGATAACCAGGCTCAAGAAATTCTTCAGTTAAGACTTCAAAGATTAACGGGATTAGAGCAAGAAAAAATAGTAAATGAGTACCATGAGATTATGGAAACCATCCTTAATCTATTGGATATCCTTTCAAACTCAGAAAGAGTTACCTCAATTATCGCATCTGAGCTTCATGAGATTAAGGAGCAGTATGGTGACAAAAGAAGAAGTGAGATAGTTGTTAATGCACATGATTATTCAATTGAGGACTTAATCACCCCCCAAGATATGGTTGTTACACTTTCTAATTCTGGTTACATTAAAGCGCAAGTGTTGGATGATTACCGCGCTCAGAAAAGAGGTGGTCGTGGTAAGCAAGCAATGGCAACCAAAGAGGATGACTTTATTGAGCAAATGTTTGTTGCAAATTCACATGACAATATTTTATGCTTCTCAAGCAGGGGCCAGGTTTATTGGTTGAAGGTTTATGAGGTTCCGCAAGGCAGCCGAATTAGTAAAGGTAAGCCCATTGTTAATCTATTCCCATTAATGCCCGGTGAAAAAATAAATGCAATTCTTGCAGTGAAAGAATTTGTTGAGGATGAATTTATATTTATGGCAACTGCAAAAGGTACGGTTAAAAAAACACCATTATCTGACTTTTCCAACCCAAGAAAGTCTGGAATTATTGCAATTAAACTCGATAATGGCGACTTCTTAGTTGGTGCAGGAGTCACAAATGGAAGTAATGATGTGGTGTTAGTTTCAAATGGTGGAAAGGCAGTTTGGTTTGATGAAAACGATGTAAGAAGCATGGGTCGAAATGCTCGAGGTGTTCGAGGTATGAAGCTCTTAGAGGGCCAACAAGTATTATCCTTATTAATTGCCTCATCGGATGAGGAGTCGGTATTAGTTGCGACTGAAAATGGATATGGCAAACGCACCGTTCTGTCTGAATTCAGAAAGTCTGGCAGGGGAACACAGGGCGTCAAGGCAATTCAAGTAAGCGAGAGGAATGGTATTGTTGTTGCTGCAAAATTAGTAGGCGACCACGATGAAATAATGTTAATTACAACCGGTGGAGTTTTAATTCGGACACGTGTGAGTGAAATTAGGGAGCTTGGAAGGGCAACTCAGGGAGTGACATTAATCAATCTATCTAAAGAAGAAAAGCTATCTGGAATTGAAAAAATTGTTGAAACTGACCATATAGACGATGACGGCCAAGATGAGCTGCCAATATAATTTTTCAGCAGGACCGGCAGCAATCCCTCATGAAGTGTTGAAAAAAGTTCAGTCTGAGTTACTCGATTGGCATGGAACAGGGATGTCAGTGATGGAGATGTCCCATAGAGGAAAGCACTTTATGCCAATTCTCGATGAAACAGAAAGTAACCTTAGGCTTCTACTAAGCATCCCAGAAAATTATAAGGTGTTATTTTTGCAAGGTGGCGCGATAACGCAAAACTTTATGGTGCCAATGAATCTCCTTAATGATACGACTGCAAGTTACGTTGTTTCAGGTTATTGGTCTAAGCGAACATTTGAAGATGCGCAGCCATTTAATGGTATTCACTTAAGTGCTTCTTCAGAATCAATTGATTATAAGGTTCCCCCAAATTACCAAGATTGGAAGTATTCCAATAAGGATGCCTATATTCATTATTGTATGAATGAAACTATTCATGGCGTAGAGTATTTTGATGTACCTATAATTCATGACGTTCCCTTGGTTTGTGACATGTCATCAAATATCTTTTCAAGACCAATTAATGTAAAGAGTTTTGGTGTAATTTATGCAGGGGCACAAAAAAATATCGGCCCAGCAGGCCTAACAGTCGTTATCGTCAGAGATGACCTGATTGGGGCGGCCGATAAAAAAACACCTACCACGTTTAATTGGAAAATACAGTCTGACAATAAGTCTATGATTAACACACCCTCAACATTCAGTATTTATGTTGCTGGCTTAGTATTCAAATGGTTACTTCAAAAAGGTGGCCTCAAATCGGTAGAGGAAGAAAATATCAAGAAGGCGGACTATCTTTATAATTTTATTGATTCGAGTGATTTCTATTACAATGATATTAATAAAAATAATCGCTCAAGAATGAATGTAGCTTTCAGAATTAAGAGTGATGAACTTACTAGTAAGTTTGTTAAGGAAGCAGAAGAAGATGGGCTGTATGGCTTGAAGGGTCACCGAATAGTTGGTGGTTTAAGAGCCTCTATTTATAACGCCATGAGCCTCGAAGGTGTTATAGCGCTTGTTAATTTTATGAAAAAGTTTCAAGGTAACAACTAAGTATGAAAAAAAATATTAATAAATTAAGAGACGACATTGATAACGTCGACAAAAGATTGCTGGAATTATTGTCAAAAAGAGCTAATTTAGCAAAAGAGGTTGGTCAAACCAAAGAAGATGGCGTTATATATCGCCCCGAAAGAGAAGCTCAAATTCTTTCTACATTAACGTCATTAAATAAAGGGCCGTTACCTAAAGAGGGCATTATTGATATTTTTAAATCAATTATCTCTAATTGTCGGGCGCTCGAGAAGAAGATAAGTGTCTCATTTTTAGGGCCACTCGGCACATTTAGTGAGGAGGCTACAATTGGTCAATTTGGAAGAAATATCGACCTTAAGCCAACGCATAGCATAGATGAAGTTTTTAACTCAGTTCAGTCTGATGCAACACATTATGGGGTAGTCCCAGTCGAAAATTCAACTGAGGGCGCTATTAGTAGAACTCTAGATTTATTGCTTGTAAAAGAACTTAAAATTTGTGGTGAGATTATATTGCCCATTCATCATTGTTTACTTTCCAAAAGCAAATCAACAGATAAGATTAAAACACTATATGCACATGGCCAGTCTCTAGCGCAATGCCACGATTGGATCATGACTAACTTGCCTAATGTAACTAAAGTTCCCGTGATGAGCAATGCTGAAGGCGCGCGCTTATCCTCGAAAGATAAAAGCTCTGCATCTATTGCCAGCAGTAAGGCAGCAGATTTATATGATCTCAATATATTATTTCAAAATATTGAAGATGACATTAATAATTCAACACGGTTTTTAGTTTTATCAAAACAAGATGTCAAGCCCAGCGGAAAAGATAAGACGTCTATTGTGGTAGCAACAAAAAATAAACCTGGGGCTATCGCAGACCTTATATCCCCATTTGCAAAAAACAAGGTAAGCATGACAAAGCTTGAGTCTAGACCTTCAAAGCTTGGGTTATGGGAGTACGTTTTTTTTATGGATATTGAAGGGCACTGCGAAGACAAAGCTGTGAAACTATCACTAAATCAACTTGAGCTTAAGGCTTCATTTATTAAAATTTTAGGCTCATATCCCACTAAGTAAAAAATGAACTCTATAGTAATTCCTGATTATATTAATTCAATCCTTCCTTATCAGGGAGGCAGGCCAATTAAGGAAGTTGCTCGCGAATTAAATATTCCAGAAGGTAATATTGTAAAGTTAGCCTCTAATGAGAACCCTCTTGGTATTAGCCCAAAAGCAAAAAAAGCAATTGAAGATAATATTTCTGATATTTCTCGATACCCAGATGGCAATGCTTATTATTTAAAAGAAGCAATTCACAAAAAATTTAATATATTAACCAGTCAGATTATATTAGGTAATGGCTCAAATGATATTTTGGAGCTGGTAGCGAGAACATTTTTAGCTCCAAATGATGAAGCCATATTCTCCGAGCATGCTTTTGCTGTTTATTCCCTTGTTATTCAATCGGTTGGAGCAAAAGGCATTGAAGTGCCTTCATCCAACTACAGCCATGACCTAGAAAAATTTCTGACTGCAATTAATAAAAAAACTAAGGTTATTTACATAGCCAATCCAAATAACCCGACAGGAACATTGATTGAGAAAAGTAAGTTAAAATTTTTTTTAAACAACGTCCCAAAACACATTGTTGTAGTTCTGGACGAGGCATACGATGAGTACCTACATGATGATGCGAAATCAGAAGGTTTTAATTGGATTTCTCAATATGAAAATCTATTAATATCTAGAAGTTTTTCTAAGGCTTATGGTTTGGCGGGTCTTCGTTTAGGGTATGGGGTTTCTAGCCCCTTTATTATTGAGGTAATGAATCGTATTCGCCAGCCCTTTAATGTTAATGCCCTCGTGCAAACTGCTGCGATTGCATCCTTAGATGATGATGAGTTTATCAGCAGAAGTAGGGTGGTCAACGACCTAGGAATGAATCAAATTACAAGTGCTCTAACTTCCCTGAGGATTGAATTTATTAGATCATATGGAAATTTTGTAGCCTTTAAACTTAAAGACGAGCAGGCTGCAATCATGTATTATCAGCATTTACTAAAAAATGGCGTCATTGTAAGGCCAATTGCAAATTATAAGATGCCTTCATTTTTGAGGGTAAGCATTGGTTTAGAACACGAAAATGATAGGTTTATAAATATTTTAAGAAGTTGTAATCCAATAGGATTTTAATATGATTATTGTTATGAATAATACTGCTAGCGATGAACAAATTGAGAATGTTGTTTCTCGCATCAAGCAAAAAGGACTAGAAGCAACAATATCTAAGGGAACCGAAAAGACATTAGTTGGCGCGGTGGGAGATGAGCGCTTACTTGACCCAGAGCTATTGCAATCACTGCCTGGCGTTGAGCAGGCTCTCCATATCGTTAAGCCATACAAAATTGTTGCTCGAGAATGGCATAAAGAAGATACCGTAATTGATATTTCTGGCCATCCAATTGGTGGGAAGCACATACAAATTATTTCTGGACCTTGTTCAGTTGAAACCCCCGACCAAATGGAAAAATCAGCTAAGGCAGTTAAAGCGGCCGGCGTTAAATTGATGCGAGGCGGAGCCTTTAAGCCACGAACAAGCCCTTACTCATTTCAAGGTGTCGGGTTCGATGGCCTTGATATGTTCCGTAAGGCCGCTGACAAAGAAGGACTGCCAATTGTCACAGAGCTTCTAGATGTAAGACATCTTGATAAATTTCTTGAGCAGAAGGTTGATGTTATTCAAATAGGCACTCGGAGTATGCAAAACTTTGAGTTACTTAGGGAGGTTGGAAAAGTAAATGTCCCTGTAATTCTTAAAAGAGGCATGTCTGCTACCATTTCAGAGTGGTTAATGGCCGCTGA
>JABMNG010000075.1 GCA_013205275.1 Methylophilales bacterium
ATTATAGAACATGCCGACGAAATAAGCGGAGTTGTTGGAGAAAATTTAAGAAAATCCAAGAGCTGGCTCTCAACTGGAAAAAGCTTGATAACAATTAAGTCTGATTTGAATATTCCAATTGAATGGGAGGAGTTAGCTAGGCAACCACAAGACATAGAGCTGTTAATTTCTCTTTATAAAAAATTTAACTTTATAGGGTGGCTAAAAGATTTTGAGGGGAGTACTGCTGAGCCTGACTTACAACCTCAGCCTATTAAAAAAGATCTTGCAGAAAATTTTGTTAATACAAAAAATTACACTTTAATAAATACTGAAGCCTCCCTAAAAGACTTGGTAGCTTTAATTAAGCAAAAAAAATTATGCTCTATTGATACCGAGACTGATTCATTGGATTCTATGACAGCAAAATTAGTCGGTATTTCACTCTCAACTAGTCCCGGTACAGCATACTACATTCCAATCGGCCACCAAGATCAAGGTTACGACCAATTAAGTATGAGTTTTGTCGACGAACACTTAAAGCCTCTCCTTGAGGATCCTTCTATATTAAAGATTGGTCAAAATATTAAATATGACGCTCATATTTTCTTAAACTACAATATTGAGCTGCAGGGCATACAAGAAGACACTATGCTGATGAGTTATATTTTAGAAAGCAATCAACGCCACGGGATGGATAAGTTATCCCTTAAATACTTAAATCATGAATGCACTACTTATGAGTCGCTAGTGGGTAAAGGTGTTAATCAGATTACTTTTGACCAAGTAAGTATAGATGATGCTGTTCAATACGCTGCGGAGGATGCTGACGTTACTCTGCAATTGCACAACCACCTAAAATTTCTATTAAACAAAGAAAAGTCATTGCTTTCTATTTATCAAGATATAGAAATTCCTGCCATGCGTTCCCTAATCAAAATAGAAAGAAACGGGGTGCTTATTGACAAGACAATACTTCAAAATCAAAGCCATTTAATAGGAGAGAAGCTAATTGAGTTGGAAAAGAAAGCATTCGAATTAGCCGGGCAACCTTTTAACTTATCATCTCCCAAGCAACTCCAAGAGATTCTTTTTGGGAAGCTTGGTATAAAGCCACTTAAAAAAACTCCAACAGGGGCTCCGTCAACAGGCGAGGATGTTCTAACAGAATTGTCAGCTGATTACCCCCTACCTAAGTTAATCCTGGAGCATAGAGGGCTCGCAAAACTAAAAACAACCTATACAGATAAACTTCCAAAAATGATTAACTCCTCAACCGGAAGAGTTCATACAAGTTATAACCAAGCTGTAGCAATAACTGGAAGATTAGCAAGCTCAGACCCTAATCTTCAAAATATACCCATCAGAACAGAGGAAGGAAGAAAAGTCAGGGAGGCTTTTATTGCTCCTGAAGGATCTAAAATAATGTCAGCTGATTACTCTCAAATTGAGTTAAGAATTATGGCACATTTATCTAAAGATCAAAGGCTGATAGAAGCCTTCAAAAATAATGAGGATATTCATAAAATAACTGCTGCTGAAATATTTAATTGTAATTTATCTGAAGTATCTTCAGAGCAAAGAAGGTATGCCAAAGTAATTAATTTTGGTCTCATCTATGGAATGAGCGCTTACGGTTTAGCAAAGAACCTTAATATCGATAGGGCGTCAGCTCAAAGCTATATTGAAAGATATTTCTCACGGTACCCTTCAGTTAGAAATTATATGGAAGAAGCAAAGCAATCCGCAAAAAATAAAGGTTACGTGGAAACATATTTTGGCAGGCGGCTATGGGTTCCTGAAATTAATGGTTCAAATGGAATAGCTCGTGCCGGCGCTGAAAGAGCTGCAATTAATGGGCCTATGCAAGGAACAGCAGCAGATTTAATTAAAATGGCAATGAATGCCGTGGACATATGGATTAAAGAGTCTACAAATATTACTGGGAAAATGGTCATGCAGGTTCATGACGAGCTAGTTTTCGAAGTTCCAGAAAATGAAATAGAAACATTCAAGGATAATGTTAAAAATTTAATGGAAAATGTCGCCAAACTAGACGTGCCTCTAAAAGTGGATATTGGTATTGGTGATAACTGGGAGCAAGCACATTAAATGAAAATGATTCATGCGGTAATTGTTGGTGATGAAATTTTATCAGGCAAAAGGGAGGATAAGCATTTGCGGCATCTTACCCAAACCCTCAGGGAAAGTGGTCTAAGCCTAAATAAAGCTGATTTTGTGTTAGATAATTTAGATGACATATCGGATGTGATTCAATCTAAATTGAATCATATTGTATTTTGCTTTGGGGGCATTGGAGCCACCCCTGATGACTGCACGAGGCAAGCGGCAGCCAAAGCTCATAAATTAAAAATAGAGCGTCACCCAGAAGCAGTTACCTGCATTGAAAAACAATTTGGTAGCGAAGCTTACCCAAATCGCATACTAATGGCTGACCTGCCCTATCAATCAACCCTTATTCCAAATAGCATCAATAATATTCCCGGCTTCTCTATTAATGATCATCACTTTATGCCGGGATTTCCAGAAATGTCATGGCCTATGCTGACATGGATTATAGATAAGCATTATCAAGATAAAAAAACAAAGGGCTATATAAAAGACTCTTCTGTTTGGATAGAAAATGTAAGCGAAAGCCATCTATTAGATCTAATGAATCAAATTATTAAAAATCACAAAGGCATTAAACTCTACAGCCTGCCAAAATTGAAGCCAAATAAAATCTTAGAGCTTGGCGTTAAAGGTAGGACAGCAGAGGTAGAAAAGGCAATGATAGAAATAAAAAACAATCTAGAGAGAATGAAAATAAGTTGGCGTGAAAGTATCTAAGAAAAAATTAAACTATCATAATCAACATTTTGATTATAAAATAGGCACCTTAATTTTAATCAAGCACACATGAAAGTAAGCACATATATCCTAAAAAATAATTTGGTTCTTGCTCCAATGGCTGGAGTTACTGACCGCCCGTTCAGAATGCTGTGCAAAAGCTTTGGTGCTGGAATGGCCATTAGTGAAATGGTGACATCAAACTCACTATTATATGGAAGTGAAAAAACACTTAGGCGAGCTAACCATGTCGGCGAGGTAGATCCAATTTCAGTCCAAATTGCGGGGGCTGATCCCATCATGATGGCAGAAGCAGCTAAATATAATATGGATAAGGGAGCTCAAATTATTGATATTAATATGGGATGCCCTGCAAAGAAAATTTGTAATGTTATGGCAGGCTCAGCTCTCTTAAAGCATGAGAAATTAGTTGAGAAAATTTTAAGTGCGGTCGTAAATTCCGTAAATATTCCAGTCACTTTAAAAATAAGAACGGGGTGGGATAAAGAGAATCGAAATGCACTTACTATTAGCAAAATTGCTGAAGACTCTGGGATACAAGCGCTTGCCATTCATGGAAGAACGCGCGCATGTCTTTATATGGGTGATGCGGAATACAATACAATAGCCTCAGTTAAGCAACATATCAAAATTCCAGTCATTGCCAATGGTGATATCACCACCCCAGAAAAGGCAAAATTTGTTCTAGACTTTACAAAAGCTGACGCTGTTATGATTGGGCGTGCTGCACAAGGAAGGCCATGGATTTTCAGAGAAACAGAACACTTTCTAAGAACAGGTGAGCATCTTCTACCACCTACAATTGATGAAATTCAAAATACAACTATTTCCCATGTTAATGAGCTATACAACTTCTACGGGGAACAAACGGGCTTAAGAGTAGCAAGAAAGCATATTTCTTGGTACACAAAAGGATTAAGAGGTTCAGCACAATTTAGATTTAATATGAATCAAATAGAGAATTGTGACAATCAACTCCATGCGATTAATAACTACTTTAATGAGTTAAGAGAAGTTAACCACTTCATTTCATATGACGATGAAGTGATAAATAAAAAAGAAACGATGGTAGCCTAATGAATAAAATAAATAATCTCGCCAATAATATTGATGCGCTTTTAGACCAATACTTTAACGACTTATCCGGAGAAACCTCTCAAGACCTATATGAGATGGTAATAAAATCAATAGAAAGGCCCTTACTGCTTTATGTTATGAATTTTTCTGAAGGAAATCAAAGCAAAGCCTCCCAAATATTAGGCCTAAATAGAAATACGCTAAGAAAAAAACTCAAACTTCACAATATAGACACTTAAAAAATGAAAAAAATATTAAGAGCTCTCATTAGTGTTTCAGATAAAACTAATATAGTAGAGTTGGCTACTATGCTCTCTAAGCACAATGTAGAAATCTTATCTACCGGAGGAACTGCAAAATTATTTTTAGAGCATTCCGTTCCTGTAACTGAAGTATCTGACTACACGAATTATCCCGAGATGCTGGATGGGAGAGTTAAGACATTGCACCCAAAAATACATGGGGGGATTCTTGGAAAAAGAAATGATGCTGGTCACATAAAAACTATGAAAGAGCATAGTATCAAAGAAATTGACCTAGTGATTGTTAATTTATACCCCTTTGAATCAACTATCACACAAGATAATTGCACATTAGATCTAGCCATTGAAAATATTGACATAGGTGGCCCTACAATGATTAGAGCGGCTGCTAAGAACTATGAAAGCGTGGCCGTTTTAACTAATCCTTCTGACTATGAGAGTTTTTCTGATGAGTTTATCAAAAATAATGGCTCGATATCTAATAAGTACAGATTTGAATTAGCAAAAAAAGCTTTTCTCCATACTGCAGCTTATGACAGCGCAATAAGTAACTACTTGTCAAAAAATAATAGTCCCACCAATAAACTACCTGAGCAATTAATCCAGGTAATGAATAAAAAACTAGAGATGAGATATGGGGAGAACCCACATCAAATTGCAGCATTTTATACAGAGCCCTGTATTGTTAATGGCTCAATTTCAAATTTTATACAAATTCAAGGTAAAGAGCTGTCTTTCAATAATCTTAATGATGCTGATAATGCATGGGAGTCTGTTAAAGCTTTTTCAGAACCTACATGTGTAATTGTAAAGCACGCTAATCCTTGCGGTGTTTGTACGGCTGAGAATATCTCAACAGCTTATCAAGGTGCGCTATCAACCGATCCAACATCTGCATTTGGTGGGATTATAAGTTTTAATAGAAAGGTTGATAAAAAGACTGCCGAGTTAGTCATAAAGAAGTTTTCTGAGGTTTTAATTGCTCCAGATTTCTCTGATGAAGCCATTAATATTTTTGCTTCAAAGCCAAATATTAGGATATTAAAAGTTCCTCTTGTTGAAATAGATAACCAACTAGATTATAAAAAAATAGGTGGTGGGTGGCTTGTTCAAACCCGAGATAATCATCAACTAGACATCAATGAATGTAAGGTTGTGACTAAAATCAAACCTACCTCCGACGAACTAAAGGATATGAGATTTGCATGGCAGGTTGCACAATATGTAAAGTCTAATGCAATAATATTTTCAAGAAATAACAGGACACTTGGTATTGGTGCGGGACAAATGAGTCGGGTTGACAGTACCATAATTGCTGCAATTAAAGCAGAGAATTCTGGAATATCTCTCTCTAAAAGTGTAGTTGCATCTGATGCATTTTTTCCATTTAGAGATGGTATCGATGTTCTAGCTAAATATGGAGCTAAATGTGTTATTCAACCAGGAGGAAGTATGCGAGATGAAGAAGTAATAAAGGCTGCCGATGAGCATAATCTTGTAATGTTATTTACCAATATTAGACATTTCAAACATTAAGTATATGAATGTTCTTATTATAGGTAGCGGAGGACGAGAACACGCACTCGCATGGAAGATCTCACAAAGCCCATTGGTTAAAAAGATATATGTTGCTCCTGGAAATGCTGGGACAGCATTAGAAAATCTTGTTGAAAATATTGATATTACAGATATAGATCTTTTGAGCCAATTCGCAATAGAAAAAAAAATTGACCTTACAATTGTTGGTCCTGAAGTACCCCTCTCCAAAGGTATTGTAAACAAATTTAGAGACAACAATCTTAATATCTTTGGCCCTACACGAGAAGCTGCTCAACTTGAGAGCTCGAAAGATTTTTCTAAATTTTTTATGAAGAAGCACGGCATTCCAACCGCCGAGTATAAAACTTTTACTGATGCAAAGTCAGCTCATAATTATATTGCGAAAAAAGGGTCCCCTATCGTTATAAAGGCAGATGGGCTAGCCGCCGGGAAAGGTGTCGTGGTAGCAATGAATGATGAAGAGGCACATAACGCTATTGATTTAATGTTGTCTGATAACCAATTTGGGGATGCTGGTGCCAGGATAATTATTGAAGAATTTCTTCAGGGTGAAGAGGTAAGTTTTATTGTGATATGTGATGGAGAATCAGTGCTTCCTTTAGCAACAAGTCAAGACCATAAAAGGTTATTAGATAATGATATCGGCCCAAACACTGGTGGAATGGGAGCCTACTCGCCAGCCCCCATTGTGAGTGATGTAATGCATGAAAAAATAATGACTCAGGTTATAAATCCAACTATTGACGGAATGAAAGCAGAGGGTATTAAATTTACAGGATTTTTATATGCCGGACTAATGATTGATGCAGAAGATAATATCAAAACATTAGAATTTAATTGCAGAATGGGAGATCCAGAAACACAGCCAATACTATTTCGATTAAAAAGTGATCTTTTCAAAATTTTGTTCGATGCAGCCAAAGGTGACCTTAAAAATAACACTGCTGAATGGGAAAATAACTCATCTATTACAGTGGTAATGGCAGCCAAGAATTACCCTAATGAACCTAGATTAAATGATGAGATCCACGGACTTTCTTCCAAAAATAAAGATACTTATATTTTTCATGCAGGGACAAAGCTAACAAACAATAAAATTGTGACAGCAGGTGGGAGAGTTCTGGGTATTACGGCTAGGGGCCAAACACTAAATGAGGCAAAGAATCAAGCATATAGATTAATCGATAACATACGTTTTGATGGTGCCCAGTTCCGAAATGACATTGGGAAAAAAGCTTTAAATAATTGATAAACCATAGGTTAAGAAGATTTATTATTGATGGCGGGATAATTGCATACCCTACTGAGTCTTGCTTTGGTTTAGGATGTAGCCCTTTTTCCTACAAGGCAATAAAAAAATTGAACGTGCTCAAAAATAGAGCCAAGAATAAAAATTTAATTTCGATTGCTGCCAATCTAGAGCAGTTCGATAAATTTATTGACGCGAATAATGTGAGTGACAAAAAAAAGCTATTGATTAAATGGCCTGGGCATCATACCTGGCTAGTTAAAGCCAATCAAAAAAGTCCAAAATGGTTAATATCCTCTAATAAAATTGCCTTAAGAATTCCTTCTTTTATACCTTGCAGGAAAATATTATTGTCAGTAGGGCAGCCAATTACATCTACTAGCCTTAATAAAAGTGGGAAAAGATCTATTAAGAATTTTCGAGATGCTAGTCGATTATTTCATGGTAAGGTTAAAATAATAAGAGGGCGTATAGGAAAAAATAAAAAGCCATCGTCAATACAGGACTTTTCAACTGGGATAATTTATAGAGATTAATGAATAAATTAATAAATAAAAATTTGGTCAAAGATTTTCTCTTGGGCCTGCAGGAA
>JABMNG010000076.1 GCA_013205275.1 Methylophilales bacterium
AGACAGTACAGACACTAGCTTAATAGAGAAGAACCAGGTAAGCATTATCCATAACCCCTCTTCAAATATGAAGTTAGGAAGTGGCATTGCTGATATAAAGTCATTTTTTGACAGAGGTATAAATATAGGGCTAGGAACAGACAGCTCAGCCAGCAATAATCGTTTGGACATTATTACAGAAATGAGAGCTACCTTGCTACTTCATAAGGCAAACTATCAAGATGCGGAATTTTTAAAGCCTGTTGATGTCATAAGAATGGCGACTATTAATGCTGCTAGAGCGATAGGCCTCGATAGTAAAATTGGCTCCATAGAAAAAGGTAAGAGAGCAGACATTACGGCTATAAATCTAGATTCTATTGAATGTCAGCCGTGTTACGACCCATTAAGTACATTTCTTTACAGCTGTGATAAATCAGCAGTCAGCAATGTATGGATCGATGGAGATATTAAATTACGCAAACATTTATTGGTAAACATTGACGAGGACAAGCTGCTACACACAACAAAGCTATGGCAACAAAAAATAAAGAAAATATAGATCAGTCTGAAGTAGATAAATTTAATGCGCTCGCACATAAATGGTGGGATCACACGAGCGAATTTAAACCCCTTCATGAAATTAACCCTCTTAGGGTGGACTTTATTAAGTCAAGAGTTGATTTAAGTGGGAAAAAAGTTCTGGATGTTGGTTGCGGGGGTGGTATTTTATCTGAAGCGATGGCCAAAGAGGGTGCGCAAGTCACTGGGATTGATCAGGGCGACAAGGTAATCAAAATAGCGCAGCTTCATAACTTAGAAAGTAATTTAGATATTAAATATAAAACATTGAATATAGAAGATTATTTTAAACAAAATAAAGAAAAATTTGATGTAATTACATGCCTTGAGATGTTGGAACATGTTCCAGACCCCGCATCAATAATAGACACATGTAAGGGCCTTCTAAAGCCGAATGGACGGATATTTTTCTCAACGATCAATCGAAATCCTAAAGCTTTTTTATTTGCAATTATTGGTGCGGAGTATGTCTTACGATTACTGCCAAAAGGGACCCATTCCTACGAAAAATTTATAACGCCTGCAGAGTTGATGGGTTGGTGTAATAAGTCAGGGTTGGATTTTCTTGATATTGCGGGTATGACATACAACCCAATCACTAAAAAGTACAAGCTGGGAGATGACGTTTCAGTTAATTATCTAGTCGAGGTGGGATTCAGCGATGACTAAGCTCTATCTTTTTGATTTCGATGGTACCTTGGTGGATAGCGCCCCAGATCTAATAGCCTCCGCTAACTATCTTTTTGACCGGCATGGAAAAAAACTGATAAGTTATGAGTTAGGCAGGGCAATTGCATCTGATGGGGTCCGTGCCTACCTTAATCAGAGATTTGATGAGAGTGAGGATGATTATTCAAGCCTAACAAATGAGTTTTTAGATTATTACCAAAAAAACATCCTCAATAACACAGTTCTTTTTGATGGGGTCGCTGAAGTGATAGAGGCAATAAAAAAAAGAAAGTTATATTGGGGCATTGTAACCAATAAATCTCGGGCATTAACTGAAAAAGTTTTAAAGTTTTATGGCTTAATTAATCATGTTGATATTTTAATTTGCGGGGATGACGGTATAGAAACAAAACCATCACCAGAGATGCTTTTTAGTGCATGTAATTCACTAAAAATAGAAATAACCGACTCAATTTATTTTGGAGATGGGTTGCGCGACATTGAGGCTGCTAAGTCAGCTAAAATGAAATCAGTACTTGCATGCTATGGCTACTTAAAGGTATCTGATGATATTGAAACGTGGGGCGCTGATTATTTAATTCATCATCCCAATGATATGCTTGGCCTAATCAGCGATTAAAGCGTCTTTCTCTCTACAATTGCTTGTGCTAACGTTCCACTATCAACGTATTCAATTTCTCCGCCCATCGGAAGCCCTCTTGCTATGCGGCTAAGCTTAATTGTTGAATCCTTTAATAATTCTTGAATGTATTGTGCAGTTGCGTTGCCCTCGACGGTAAAGTTTGTAGCAAGAATGACTTCGTCGATATTAGAGTCTTTAAGTCGTTGTATTAGCTTTCCAAGATGAATATCTTTAGGGCCAATACCATCCAAAGGGGACAGGCGGCCCATTAATACAAAATACATGCCTTTGTACGAGTGAGTTTGTTCAAGCATTAATAAGTCTGTTGGCATCTCAACCACACATAATATTTTCGAATCGCGTTTTTGTGACTCACAAATGCCGCAAGTGGGAGTTTCAGAAAAATTATTGCATAGTTTGCAATGCCCAAGGAGCTCTAATGCATTAGCTATACTTTCAGATAATCTATGAGCACCAGAGCGGTCTCTTTGCAGTAAATGATAAGCCATTCTTAGGGCTGAT
>JABMNG010000077.1 GCA_013205275.1 Methylophilales bacterium
TTATACATCCTTCATGGCTTGGCTTTGGTCTAATTTGTTTATTTTTATCGGCCTTAATTTTTCCATTTTTATCGCCTGATGAATTGCCTGGCACGTTTATTAATACCTCATCAAGCGTTTCAATTAAGACCTCTTCTGATATCCCATCAACCGATACATAGAAAGGCCTTTCAGCTTCACCTGCATTTCCTGAGCCTGTCACTTTTATGTGATAGGTTTCCCCATGTAGAGTGATATTAAATTCAACGGGAGCATAATGTTCGTCATTAGCAGTATTATTGCTCTTAATTAAGAGTTCTTCAGGTTCAAGCGTTCCTGCATTTCTCTCTTGTAGAAATAGCGTAGCTATCTCAGGAAACATGGCATAGGTTAATAAATCTTCATCCGTCTTAACATATTCTTCAGATTTAACTCTCAAATTTTCAAGCTCTGGTTTAAGCATATCTGCTGGTCGGCAGGTAATACGCTTTTGTGTGCCAATAGCCGAACTCATGATTTCTTCATTAATAAGCCCTGGAGCAGCACCATACTGACCAAGAAAGTAATTTTTTACTTCTGATGTAACTGACTTGTATCTCTCGCCAGTCATAACGTTGAGCGCTGCTTGTGAACCGACAATTTGAGAGGTTGGTGTTACTAAGGGAGGAAAACCAAGGTCCTCTCTTACTTTAGGTATCTCTTGCAACACTTCGTCCATTCTATCTAGAGCGCCTTGCTCTTTAAGTTGGCTTGATAGATTTGAAATCATTCCACCAGGAACCTGATTAACAAGCACCCTTGGATCAAGACCAGTAAATTCAGATTCAAATTGCCAGTATTTTTTCCTTACCTCTTTTAAGTATTGACTGACTTCATCCATTTTTGATACGTCGATGTCTGTTTTATAACCCATACCTTCCAAAGCAACAATAATCGATTCTGTCGTTGGATGACTTGCCCCTTCTGAAAAGCTGGAGTTACAGGTATCAATCATAGTCGCTCCTGATTCAACGGCAGCAATTAGATTAAGGCTAGCAAGTCCAGCTGTTGAATGGCTGTGAATATGAATCGGAATGTTGATGCTTGAAACCAATGCGGCAACAAGCTCCCTTGTTGTTCCTGGGGTAAGAAGGCCTGCCATATCTTTTATTGCTATGCTATCGCATCCTAATGCCTCTATTTTTTTTGCTAGATCAAGAAAGTACTCGATATTATGAACGGGTGAGGTAGTGTAGCTAATGGTACCTTCCGCGTATTTATTGTATTTTTTGACAGACTTAATTGAAGCCTCAATGTTTCTAATATCATTCATTGCATCAAAAACTCTGAATACATCAACACCGTTATCTGCAGATTTCTTTACGAATAGATCAACTACGTCGTCAGAGTAATGACGGTAGCCCAATAAATTTTGTCCCCTCAGAAGCATCTGAATCCTACTGTTTGGCAATGCCTTCCTAAGTTTCCTTAGTCGCTCCCACGGATCTTCTTTTAGATAGCGAACGCAGGCGTCAAATGTTGCGCCACCCCATGCCTCAATTGACCAGAAACCCATTTTATCTAACTGAGGACAAATAGGAAGCATGTCGTCTGTTCTTAAGCGGGTTGCAATGTGGCATTGATGCCCGTCTCTTAGGACGAGCTCTGTGATGTTTATTTTTTTCATATTATAGTCCTTCATGCGCCGCGATTGCAGCCCCTATGGCTGCAGCGATTATATTTGGTGGTAATTGATCTTCGTAATCAGTTAATTCCGGATGGGTATCCACAAAGCTTGTATTAAATTCTGCGTCAACAAAATCCTGATTTTTTAATATCTCTAAATAATACGGTATTGTTGTTTTAACGCCAAACAAACCAATATCATTTAGTGCTCGTATGCCTCTCTGAACCGCACTGTTCCAATCAATTGCCCATATAGTTAATTTTGCACACATGGAATCATAATAGGGTGGTATTACATAGCCTGTATAGATTGCAGCATCAATTCTAACTCCCGGACCACCAGCGGCATAATAGCGAGTAATTTTACCAAATGATGGTAAAAAATCATTTTTAGGGTCTTCAGCATTGATCCGAAACTCAATGGCAAATCCCCGATAACCTATTTCTTCCTGCTTGTATTTAAGTGAGTTGCCACTTGCGATACTAATTTGCTCTTGAACAATATCAATGCCAGTAATCGATTCTGTGACCGTGTGCTCCACTTGAAGACGGGTATTCATTTCCATAAAATAAAAATTATTTTCCGAGTCCAATAGAAACTCGACAGTTCCGGCATTCTCATAATTGACAGCTTTTGCTGCCTTTACTGCTAAAAGACCAATATAGTTTCTTTGTTCGTTGGAGAGTTGCGGGGAGGGTGCAATCTCAATTAACTTTTGATTTCTTCTTTGTATTGAGCAATCGCGTTCAAACAAGTGCACAACATTTCCATGTTGATCTGCAAGCACTTGAACCTCAATATGCTTTGGAGTTAAAACACATTTTTCTATAAAGATCTCAGGCCTTCCAAATGCTTTAGTTGCTTCGGAAATAACCCGATCGTAGTTTGAGTTTAGTTCCTTTTCATTGTCGCACCTTCTAATACCCCGCCCACCACCACCATTTGTTGCTTTTAGCATTATAGGGTAACCGATTGACGCTGCAAATGACTTTGCTTCATCTAGGCTATTAATATTTCCTTCGCTTCCAGGAATAACAGGAACGCCCGCATCAATCATTGCTTTTCTGGCCTGTATTTTGTCACCCATCACCTTAATAACAGACTCATCTGGACCGATAAATTTAATGCCTCGACGTTTACATATTGCTGAAAGCTCTGGATTTTCAGAAAGAAAGCCATAGCCTGGATGAATAGCATCACACCTTGAAGTTACTGCAATATTTACAATCCTATGCGCATTCAAATATCCTGATAAGGGATCAGATCCAACATAATAAGATTCATCGGCTTTTTTGACATGAAGTGCATAACGGTCTGCGTCACTAAATATGGCGACACTTGAAA
>JABMNG010000078.1 GCA_013205275.1 Methylophilales bacterium
GATAAGATTACCCCATTTCTTGCTGGGCAAACTATTCATTGGCAAATCGCAGAAATGCCCCATTAGATGTTAAAATTGAATCAAGTTGACCAGGCAGTCGCTATATTTATTTATAGAGGAAAGTCCGGGCTCCAAAGAGCAGAGTGATGGCTAACAGCCATACGTCGCGAGACGAGGAATAGGGCCACAGAGACGAGCGTATTAAGTTACGGTGAAACGCGGTAACCTCCACTCGGAGCAAGGCCAAATAGGGTAGCATTGACACGGCTCGTGTTGCTACCGGGTAGGCTGCTTGAGCGAATGAGTAATTGTTCGCCTAGATGAATGACTGTCCACGACAGAACCCGGCTTATCGGTCAACTTAACTAATCTAACCCACTGAACAAAAAAGAAAAAGTGTAAACAAAGTGCTTGCAAAGCACTTTTTTTTTGCCTATAGTGTCCCTGTAAGGGAAAAAGTGGTGATTTGTGGGAAATTATTTAACGAAACTAAGGGCGTTCAGTAATTTCCCATCTTTTTTAGGTGGACACTATGTATAGAGGGGCAACACTTCTGAATTTAGATGGCAAGAATAGATTAGCTGTGCCAACTAAATATAGAGAGCATTTAATAATAGAATCAAATGGGGCAATGGTAATAACAGCCCATCCTCATGGCTGTTTACTTCTTTACCCAAAAGACGCCTGGACACCAATCCAATCTAAGATAATGCAACTCTCAAGTTTTGATAAAAAATCTAGCGGGCTACAGCGGCTATTAGTAGGTTATGCCGAAGACACTAACATTGATGGTGCTGGCAGATTATTGATCTCGCAGGCTTTAAGAGAGTTTGGTAACTTGGCCAAAACAATTATGTTTGTTGGTCAGGGAACACATTTTGAAATATGGAACCAGGAAATGTGGGGCCAAGAAATAAGCAAAATCAATGCAAATGAAGACAGTGACTTACCTGAAGAGCTTGGCGGTTTTGCATTATGACAACAAATCAGACTGAACATATCCCCGTATTATTGAATGAGGCTATCGAAGGGCTTTCAATTAAAAAAAATGGTATTTACCTTGATTGCACATTTGGTAGAGGGGGGCATTCGAGAAAAATTTTAGAAAATCTCGGGTCAGATGGTCGATTAATTGCGATGGATAAAGACCAAGCAGCAATGCAGGCGGCAAACAAAATAAATGATAAAAGATTTGAAATTGTAAATTCCAGCTTTTCAAAATTAGGTGAAGTATTAAAAAAAAAAGTATTCAAAAGCTTGATGGAATATTAATGGACTTAGGAGTTTCATCACCGCAAATTGATGAAGCAAGCAGAGGATTTAGTTTTAGATCAGACGCTAATTTAGATATGAGAATGGACCAATCACAAACAGTAACAGCTGCAGACATCGTTAATAGCTATGAGGAAAAAGAGCTGACTGACCTTCTATTTTCTTACGGTGAAGAGAAATTCTCAAGAAGAATTGTACGTTCAATACTAATACATAGAGAAAGTATCGGGCCAATAACTAGAACCCTTGAGCTTGCAAAAATTATTAACCAGGCGGTGCCAAAGAGAGAGCCAGGAAAGGATCCGGCAACAAGAACGTTTCAAGCATTAAGAATTAAGGTAAATGAGGAGATCAATGAAATTGAGATTGCCTTGCCATTAGCATTTGATTATTTGAATGCAAATGGCCGGTTAGTAGTAATCAGCTTTCATTCTCTAGAAGACCGAATTGTGAAAAACTTTGCGAAGCAAAAAATGGAAACTGATCTCATCCCTAAATATATCCCAATCAGAGCAGATGAAATTAAATCTTCGTCCCTAAAAAAAATTGGGAAATTGATTGTGCCATCTAAAGAAGAAATAAAAAGAAATCCACGGTCTCGAAGCGCTAAATTAAGAATTATGGAGAAGATAGCGACCGAATTATGAGGCTTAATCTAATATTTTATATTGTGTTAATTTTTTTTGCTCTAGCAGTAGTGAGTTCTGAGCATCAATACCGAAATAACTACTCAAGATTAGATATTGAAACTAAAACCACTTTGGATCTTAAAGATGAGAAAACAAAACTACAAGTAGAAGAGGCAGACAAATCTGGGAACTCAAGAATAAGAGAAATAGCGGGCAATAAATTAAACATGTATGTACCCAACCCCAAAGAAATAAAAGTTATTAAGTGAAAAAGATAATTACATGATTAACACAGTTAAAAGACAATCAGATTTTTTTGAATTACCTACGATGAGAAGACGATTTGTCTTATTAATTTTGCTCGGCTTATTTTTTACCTTATTTTCTAGAGCTGTGTATATACAGGGAATGCAAAAAGATTTTTTACAAAAAGAAGGGGGTAATAGGAGCAATAGAATTGAAAAATTACATGCATACCGAGGAAGAATACTGGATAGAAATAACTATGTATTTGCAGTGAGTACACCAGTAGAAACAATAAGTGCAAATCCAATCGATGTTGTCATTACAAAAGAGCAAAGAAATAAGTTGGCA
>JABMNG010000079.1 GCA_013205275.1 Methylophilales bacterium
CTTAATTTTCTAGGGTAAACTGGTTTTATGAAAAAACTATTTAAGATAATTCCTTTGATAGCAATCATATTTCCTCCCATAGGCATTATTCTTTTTTATAGATGGTTATTAAAAGCACTACTCAAAAAGGGTAAGGATGATGAATAATATTTATGGAGCTATCTTTGGATTAGCTTTTGCAGCACCCTGATTTACGCATTTATTCGTATGTTTTTCGGATGATAGATGGGGGTTCTTAATAGCTGGAGCCATCATGTTTCCAATAGCAATTGTTCATGGCATAGGTATCTGGTTTGGTGTTTGGTGTTTGGTAAAAAACTCATCTTTCTGCTATTATTTTGATGCCTAATCTGGTGATTGCGGAAGAAAGTCCAGCTAAAATTAAAACTTAAAAGTATATTTATAAAACGATTAGCTGTAGCGCAGGATTTAGACACCCCAATAAAACAAGGACCAAACAATGAGCAACACAAAAAATCGCAAGTATTCTTCCATCGTCGTAGATGGTGTTGAAAAAACCCCTAGCCGATCCATGTTGCGCGCAGTGGGATTTACTGATGCTGACTTTAAAAAACCTCAAATTGGAGTTGCTTCCACCTGGAGCATGGTCACGCCTTGCAATATGCATATCAATAAATTGGCTGAAGAGGTGGGCAAAGGCATAGAGGTCGTTGGAGGTAAAAGTATTATCTACAATACAATTACGATTTCAGATGGTATTTCCATGGGTACTGAAGGTATGAAGTACTCATTAGTATCACGTGAGGTTATTGCTGATTCAATTGAAACAGTTTCTGGCTGCATGGGCCATGATGGCATTGTAGCTATTGGTGGTTGCGATAAAAATATGCCTGGTTGTTTAATTGGTATGGCACGATTGAATCGGCCTTCTGTCTTTGTTTACGGTGGTACTATTCAGCCTGGTAAAAACCGAACTGATATAGTCTCGGTATTTGAAGCTGTTGGTGCGCATGCAAAAGGCACTGTTTCCGATATACAGCTTAAAGATATTGAAGAAACTGCTATTCCTGGCCCAGGCTCTTGTGGCGGAATGTATACTGCCAACACCATGGCGTCAGCCATTGAAGCTTTAGGAATGAGCTTGCCAAATAGCTCAGCTCAAGAAGCCATATCTGATGCAAAACTAAATGATTGCAACCGAGCAGGAGCTGCGGTTGTTGAATTAGTTAAAAATAATATAAAACCTTCGGATATTATGACTAAAAAAGCTTTTGAGAACGCTATTAAAATAGTTATTACTCTTGGAGGCTCTACTAATGCTGTACTCCATTTACTGGCAATGGCACATACCATTGGCGTAGATTTACAGCTCGACGATTTTGATCGAATTGGCAGGGAGACACCTATGCTGGCTGACTTAAAGCCAAGTGGTCGTTTCTTAATGTCTGACTTAATTGCAATTGGTGGCTTGCAGCCTCTGATGAAAATGCTCTTGAATGCAGGCCATCTTCATGGCGATTGCCTGACAGTAACCGGCAAAACTGTAGCAGAAAACTTAGCTAATGTTCAATTTTATCCAGAAGGCCAAGAAATCATACGCTCTTTAGACAACCCTATTAAGAAAGACAGCCACTTAGTCGTTCTGCGAGGTAACTTGGCACCAGAAGGTGCAATAGCAAAAATCACTGGTAAGGAGGGATTAAGGTTCACTGGAAAAGCACGCGTCTTTCATTCTGAAGAAGATAGTCTAAAAGGCATACTAGACGGTACTGTAGTTAAAGCCGATGTAGTAGTGATTCGATATGAAGGACCTAAAGGTGGCCCTGGTATGAGGGAAATGTTGAGTCCAACTTCCGCAATTATGGGTAAAGGTTTGGGGGGGGATGTGGCGTTGATAACTGATGGTCGTTTTTCAGGAGGTAGCCATGGATTTGTAGTTGGGCACATTACACCAGAAGCTTATGAAGGTGGCCCTTTGGCGATTGTAGAAGATGGCGACGAAATTACGATTGATGCAGTCACTAAAGAACTGACTATAGCCGTGTCTCAGGAAGAAATTGAGAATCGGTTAAAAAAATGGGAAAAACCAAATCCAAGATATACTCGGGGTGCTCTTGCAAAATACGCTAAAACAGTAAGTTCAGCATCATATGGGGCGGTTACCGATAAAGACCTTTAAGGATTTTCCATCTGTGTACAAATATAAATTATAGGAGTAACGTAATTATATGAGAGTTCGTTCTGGTGTTGCCTAGACGTTTCTCCATTAAAAAGACAAAAGTAATGGTTGTGGTTAATCAGGTGTTGTGTGATTATTCTTGCAGAGAATACCCCTTTTGTAAGAAATAAACCTAATGTGCCTTAGGTCACTGCCGATATAAATCGTCCGTATGGACATGCTGTTCTAGACAACACCAGAGCGAACTTTAATAAAAACTTCTGAGTAAGAAGGGAATGAGGATGGTGTAGATTTAGAAAAATTCGAATGGGCAGAACATTAAAATTTTAGGAGAAATTTATTATGGCTTATAGCGATAAAGTACTCGATCATTACGAGAACCCAAGAAATGTTGGCTCTTTTGACAAAAATGACCCAACAGTTGGGACTGGTATGGTGGGAGCTCCTGCTTGTGGCGATGTTATGAAGCTACAAATTAAAGTAAGTGAAAATGGAATTATTGAAGATGCTAAATTTAAAACATATGGATGCGGCTCAGCTATTGCATCAAGTTCACTAGTTACGGAAATGCTTAAAGGCCGGACTCTGGATGAAGCACAAGCTATCAAGAATACTTCAATAGTTGAGGAATTAGCATTACCTCCAGTTAAAATTCATTGTTCAGTTTTGGCTGAGGATGCAATCAAAGCAGCGGTAGCTGATCTTAAATCTAAGCAAAAATAAATGAAGAGGAAGAATAAAAATGACGACAGCTGAACTAGAAATGCCCACCCCGATTAATTTTACTGATAACGCGGTAAACAAAGTGAAGGCGTTGATTGAAGAGGAAGGTACTCCAAACCTTAAGCTCAGAGTATTTGTTAGTGGCGGGGGGTGCTCAGGCTTCCAGTACGGATTTACTTTTGAGGAATCTGTCAATGATGATGATACGCAGGTGACCAAAGATACGGTTACATTGCTTATAGACCCAATGAGTCTGCAGTACTTAACTGGTGCAGAGATTGATTACCAGGACAATGTTCAGGGCTCTCAATTTGTAATTCAAAATCCTCAGGCAACAAGCACTTGCGGATGTGGGTCATCTTTTTCAGCTTAACTTAGGAATAAGTGGGGTTGGCATTTCCATTTCTTTTGATTTAACCATTTAATTCATAATATTTACTCCTTATTATTTTTTTTAGCTGACATGTTTCCTTTAATGCCGGCCAGTCTTAAATTAATATCAATTACCATAATTTCACTTCAAAACCTAATGCTTCATACTGAGACTTTAAGGTCGTTGCTTCTAAATCAGAGCCAGCATATAAACGCATGACTTCATGACGATTCTAAAAAATAACAACATAATAACTTGGACTCATACCAATAATAGTTCTCATCAGATATTCTCCTAGTCAGTTTCGTCTGCCCCACGAATTTGATTCACATCAATATGTGACTTTTGCGATATGGTTTTTTTAAAAGTTTCTTCTTGTTCTTTTCGATAAGTGCAATCTTTTTTGTGATTTTCAATGAGTCCGTTGATGTCTGTGGTTTCAACTTTGCAATAACTACAGCGATACTTATACATTTCCCCTTCGATATGTTCTTGAGGGTAATTAATCCAGAATTTAGGTTCCACGAATTACTTTAAGCTTGATACATGGGTAGGGGAGACACCCTGGCATTTTATTTCGGCAGTCACCTTAGGCTTATGCCAAGTTCGTTTCTCGCTCACAGATAAAGAACGAGTTTTAGTTTTTGATGCCAGCTTAAGGATAGGACGTTTAATTTTTATATGGATCACAGCCATATAAAAATTTTCTCTAATTCATAATTAGAGCAATTAGGACATCGGTGTAATCCTACGATTTCATCATAAGTAGTTTC
>JABMNG010000080.1 GCA_013205275.1 Methylophilales bacterium
TGGTTAATTTCTCAATTGTATTGATAGTTCCAGACCCAGACAATGCGTAAGGGTGTGAACCGTATATTGCCTTTAGAAAGGCTTTATTTGCAATTGCATCAGGCTCAGTCTCACCTTGACTTATGCTGGCGTAATATTTAATTTTTTCTCTATTTAAGATGGCGCTATCAAAATTGGGTTTATGCATAACAATTTTAAAAAGATTAAAGGCTTCCAACTTTTTTTCACTTAACGTTCGCAAAGAAAATCCGCTCTTATCTTGATCAAATTCACTGTCTAGTTGTGCACCAATATCTGTAAATTTATTGGCTAAATCCTTTTCATTGATTTGGTCTGAACCAAGCAACATAAGGTTGTTAGTTATAGATGCTAAACCATTGATTTCATTAGTATCTCTAGCGCTACCCGCCCTAAAACTGATGCTGACATCTATTATTGGTAAATCATGATTTTCAACGAAAAAAACTTTTGATCCTGCGGATGTTTTCCAAACTTCGATCTTAACCCCTGCATTAACTAAAAAGGAAAAGCTGGTGGCCAGCAAAATAATAAAAAATCTAGTGAGCATGAGGTTTTCCTTGGGGCAATTTATTAGGCTCTAATGGCTGTGGATCTAATGTAACTACAGTCAAATAATCATCATTTAAATATTTTTTTGCCACGTCTTGTATTTGTTTAGAGGTAATTTTTTTTATATTATCAATGTATCCCTCCATCAGGGTATGTGAATAACCCATGGTTTCGAGCTGCCCAATAAGCATTGCTTGATAAAAAACTGAATCTTTTTGATAGACTTCCCCAGCGATAACTCCTATTTTTATTCTTTCTAACTCCACATCAGTTACCCCATCATTAATAATTTTTTTAATTTCATCCTTTAATGCACTTTCAACTGAACCAGCTGTAACGCCTTCAGCAGGTGTCGCATAAAGTTCGAACAGGCTCGGTCCGCCACGAGTAGTCATCGCATAGCTAGCACTTGCACTTAAAGCTAAACCTCTGTCGTTTACAACGCTTTGGTGTAGCCTAGAAGTGCTTGTATTAGACAAAATACCAGCAAGCACTTCGAGCGCATAGGCTTCGCTTGCATTGCTCTCTAAGTCCTTAGTTAAGGCAGGGGCATGGTATGCCATTTGAATATAGCCTAATTTGCTTGGCGCTTTTAGGGTGGCTCTTCTTATGCCTTCTTGTAATGGTTCTAATTGAGGCTTTCTCTGTTTAATATCAATTTTTTTAATCTTACCAAAGTACTTGTTAGCAAGTTCAAAAACCTCATCAGATTTAACATCACCTGCCACAACAAGGATTGAATTATTTGGCGCGTACCAGTCTTGGTACCATTCATTCGCATCCTTATAACTCATATTTTCAAGGTCGTTCATCCACCCAACAACAGGTCTTCTATAAGGGTGAGTTCTAAAAGTAAGTGATTGAGAAAGTTCATTAGCCTGCGACGTTGGTTTATCATCTGTCCGCCACCTTCTTTCCTCCATAACAACTTTGATTTCTTTATTAAACTCTTCTTCTGAAATAACTAGATTTTCCATTCTGTCAGCCTCCATTTTTAGAGCGATTGGTAGCTTTGACTTTTCTAGCTGCTGAAAATAACAGGTGTAATCTGCACCAGTAAAAGCATTTTCTTTGCCTCCGGCAGCAGCAATGATCTCCGAAAACTCTCCGGGTTTGGTAGTTTTAGTGCCCTTAAACATCATATGCTCTAAGACATGTGCGACGCCAGTTTTACCATTAACTTCATCAATACTTCCTGCACGGTACCAAACTTGAGAGACAACTACGGGAGAGCGATGGTCTTCGACAACAAAGACTCTTAGGCCATTAAGTAAAGTTTTTTCATGAACTTCCGCAATGGCTAAAGATGAACAAAAAAGGGTAATTATAAAAAATTTTAATAAATTCACTGTCAATCCTAATGGTTAAAGCTTGTATAATGTTAAGCTAACTTGACCATAATCCAAAGATTAAGTTCTTGAAAAAATATGTTTGAATTTCTAAAAAAACTAATAAAGAAAACTCCAGCGAAAAGTAACAAGATAAAAAAACTTACTTCCAAAAAAAGCACGCCTATGTTATTAGCATCAAAACCTAAGGCAATAGCGTCAGTGGTTGCTGAAAAAAAACCTGGCCTATTCTCCTTTGGTGAAAAAATAAAAGTAGGCCTAACTAAAACAAGGGAAAAACTTGGCGCTCAATTAATTGAATTATTTCATGCGAAAAAAATAGACGAAAGCTTTTATGAGGACTTAGAAATGATTTTATTGTCTTCCGACGTCGGTATTGCCGCGACCAATATGTTAATTGATAATGTTAAATTCTCTGTCAAACAAAATAAAGTTACTGATCCAAGCAAGCTTAAGAGTTTTTTGAAATTACATTTAACGGAGCTTTTAGCAACGATAGAGCAGCCGTTGTCTATCAATCAAACATACCCATTTGTAATTATGGTGGTTGGAGTTAATGGTACCGGGAAAACAACGTCTATTGGAAAATTAACTAAATTATTAATAGAGGATAAGCACAAGATTTTAATAGCAGCGGGTGACACATTTAGAGCGGCCGCATCAGAACAGCTTGCTGTATGGGGGGAAAGAAATGACGTCCAGGTTATTAGCCAGTCTAATGGCGATCCTAGCGCCGTAATTTTTGATGCTGTCACATCAGCCAAAGCAAAAAATATTGATGTCGTTATCGCAGATACCGCAGGAAGGCTTCCTACCCAAAAGCATTTAATTGATGAGATCACCAAAATAAAACGGGTTATTAATAAATGTCACAACCATGCTCCACAGGAGATTCTATTGGTGATCGATGCTAATACTGGTCAAAATGCAATCAACCAACTAAAAATATTTGATGCTGCACTAGGTATTACAGGGATTATTATTACAAAACTAGATGGCACTGCCAAAGGCGGTGTTCTTGCAGCGATTGCGAAAGAGTTACCGGTCCCAATTAGATTTATCGGAGTCGGAGAAGGCATTGATGACCTAAGAATATTTAATGCGGCTGATTATGTGGAGGCAATGTTTGAATGATCAGCTTTAGTAATGTATTTAAACGCTATCCGGGAGAAATGGACGCCTTACAGGATATCAATATAGAAATATCCACAGGAGAATTGGTCTTTGTGACTGGTCCATCAGGTGCCGGTAAGTCAACATTGCTCAAACTTATATCTGCCATTGAAAAACCAACGTCTGGGTCTATTATTTTTGAAAATTTAAATTTAGCCGAGTTAAAAAATAAAGACATGCCTTTTCTGAGAAGAAAATTTGGGATGATTTTTCAGGATCATAAATTACTTTATGATCGTAATTGCTTTGAAAATGTAGTTCTCCCTTTAGAGATAAACGACATCAACCCTACCGACTCAGCAAGGAGAGTTAGGGCTGCATTAAATAAAGTAGGGTTATTAAATAAAGAAAAGGTGAGCCCTATATCATTATCCGGTGGTGAGCAGCAGAGGCTGGCGATTGCAAGAGCCATTGTATCGAGGCCGTCTATTTTAATTGCCGATGAACCAACAGGCAATCTAGATTCAAAAACTTCCTTAGAGATTATGGGACTTTTTGAAACAATTCATAAAAATGGAAATACCATTATACTCGTTACACATGAAGAAGACATTGCAAAATATGCGCATCGTATTGTTCGACTAAAAGACGGTCTAGTTGAAAATGACCAAAGCAATAAAGACATCCGAGAATTAAAAATAGTTGGTTCCATTTAAGTTCAATTAAAGAAATACGCTTCTTTCAAAATTTCAAACAATTGCAAATGAAAATTTATACAAAAACCGGCGATAAAGGTGAAACA
>JABMNG010000001.1 GCA_013205275.1 Methylophilales bacterium
CTGCTGCCTTATTCAAGACTCCGTTAATAAATTTATATCCATCCGTGCCTCCATAAGACTTTGCAATCTCAATAGCTTCGTTTATTACTACACGATAAGGCACAGATGGCGAAAATTTTAGCTCGTACAAAGCTCCATATATAATCGCTAACTCAATTGGACTTAATTCGTCATAACCCCTATCAAGATAAGTAATAATTTCAATCCTTAAAGGTTCAAAGTTATCAAATACACCATGCAGGTTTTCCAGATAAAATGCTTCGTCAGCTCTTATAAAGTCTGGATCATCCTGAATATCTTTTTTTATTTGCTGTATGTCGAACTGGTTAACAAGGGCTCTGTATATGCCCTTCATGATTAACTCTCGTGATTTTCTTCGGTTATTAATCTTTTTTTTTGGAGTTTTTATACTAATTTTTTCACTCATATTTTTTTACCAACCCAGCCATTTCTATGGCTGCTTGTGCCGCTTCTTCGCCTTTTATCTTGGTGCGGGCAAAAGCCTCCTCATTGGAGTTAGTTGTAATAATCGCATTAATAATTGGGATGTGATAGTTTAATTGAACCTGTAGTAATCCATATGCTGATTGATCTGAAACAACCTCAAAGTGATATGTCTCACCTCTTATTACTGCTCCAATACCAATTAGCACATCAAACTTATTACTTCGGGCAAAGCAATCCAACATAACTGGAATTTCTAAAGCGCCAGGGACTGTTTCATGCTTGATATTATTAATATTAACTCCGGCTACCTGAAGATTAGCAATGCAAGCTTCAAATAACTCGGATACAACTTCCTCATTAAATCTTGATGAAATAATACCAATATTTAATTTTTTTAAAGCATCGTGTTCCAAGAAAATCCCAATCTAAAAATTAGTGGAATATGATTATACCTTTTTGAAGGGCATTAGATATCCCCCATATAATTGGTAGCCCAACAACAATCCACGCTACAGGCAATATGATTCTTTGGATCGCTTGGTTTGACTTTACCTTGCTAACCAGCAAAGCGTTATCAGAGTCCTTTTTAGCGGCAATGTCTTTTTCTTTTTTTAGCTGGCTTTCAGTCATAAAATGCTTAGGATTTAGAGGTTTTACAAAAAAGTTTAAGATAAAGCCCAGAACAAGAAGTAAAGCCAGTATTTTAAAGCTTGAGCTGTAGGCTTCCGCTTCCGGAATTCCCCTGCTTGTTAGAGATTCTCTAAAGTACGTCATTATTCTTGGCCCCAAAATACCAGCTGCTGCCCACGCCGTTAAGAGCCTTCCGTGAATGGCACCAACATGTTGTGTACCAAAAATATCAGCTAAATAAGCTGGAATAGTAGCAAAGCCACCCCCGTACATTGTAAGGATCACAAGGTTAATTAAAACAAAAAGAGCAATATATTGATTATTTCCAGCCCAAGGTGCTGAGAAGTAAAGAATGGTGCCTAAGCTAAAAAATATTGCGTAGGTTAGCTTTCTGCCTAAATAATCAGATGATGATGCCCAAAAAATTCGACCTACAATATTCGATAGGGATAATAGAGCTACAAATCCACCGGCGATTGCTCCTATTTCAGTTGCAGAGAAGTTTTTTGCTGCAATTTCCTGAAACATAGGTTTTGCAACAGCTAAAACACCTATCCCCGCAGAAACATTCAAACATAATACGCCCCATAAAAGCCAAAACTGATAGGTTTTGTGGGCATGGCTAACATGCACATGATTTTTAGCTATCATGGCAGTTTCTTTTTTAACAGTCTTAACTCCCGCTACCTTAAAATCAGCCGGTGGGACTCTGTAACCAAAAGCACCTACCATCATCGCAATAAAATAAAAACAACCCATGTACAAAAAGGCTTGCCAAGTACTGTAGGTATTAATCAAGTAGGCAGCAATAGGTGTACCAATCATGGCACCGCCTCCAAAACCCATGATAGCCATACCGGTAGCTAATCCTCTTCTATCAGGAAACCATTTAATTAAAGTTGAAACGGGCGAGATATATCCTAACCCTAGCCCTATACCCCCAATAACACCAGCACCAAACCAAATGAGCCATAATTGATGATAATAAACTCCTATCGATGCCAAAATTAAACCACCGCCCCAAAGAAAAGCAGCTGCCACTCCAGCCTTTCTTGGCCCAGCACGTTCAAGCCAGTGACCAAAAACAGCGGCAGATAACCCTAAGAATACAATTGCAATAGAGAATGTCCATACAACATCACTTAACAACCAATCGCATGATGTAATAAAAAGCCTGTCAATTAAAGACGTGCTTAACGCATCACACTGATTGCCAATTAAATTCAACAGCCCATTTCCATTAGCAGGCCAAAAAACACTGAAGCCGTAAATCATTCCAATAGATAAATGAATAAGCAAAGCAGCTGGCGGGACTAACCAACGGTTGAATGATGCATCTGCTACAATTTGTTCTCTTGAAAGAATAGACATTAAAAAATTTCCATTA
This sequence comes from Methylophilales bacterium, assembly GCA_013205275.1. Classification (GTDB taxonomy): domain Bacteria; phylum Pseudomonadota; class Gammaproteobacteria; order Burkholderiales; family Methylophilaceae; genus BACL14. The sequence goes on from JABMNG010000001.1 coordinate 2,465, forward strand.
AAAATTAATTTATATTAAAATTTAACACGTCTTTAAGTTATTTAGCAAAAAAAAAATTCTGTCATAAAAATGTCATAAAAATGTCATACTATTAAAAGATGGCAGCTAATATATTAATTGTAGAGGACGAAGAATCAATACTGGAATTGATTGCAATCAATCTTCATCAGTCCGGTTTTAATCCAATGCGAGCATTAAATGCGGAATACGCTGACAAATTAATTCAAGAAGCAATTCCTGACCTAATTATTCTTGACTGGATGTTACCAGGCATGAATGGAATTGAGTTTGCCAAAAGACTAAGATCTAACTCATCAACAAAGAAAATCCCGATCATAATGCTCACTGCAAAAAGTGATGAGGAAAATAAGATTGTAGGCCTTGAGTCAGGAGCAGATGATTACTTAACAAAACCATTTAGCCCAAGAGAGCTTGTAGCTAGAATAAAAGCTGTACTTAGGAGAAAGTCTCCCGAGCTTATAGATGACCCTATAAAAATTAGTAACCTTCACCTGGATCCTTCGACTCATCGAGTTGAATCAAATGGAGCAACCATTAAGATAGGGCCCACAGAGTTCAAATTATTACATTTTTTTATGAAAAATCCTGACCGTGTTTTTAGTCGGAATCATATTCTTGATAAAGTCTGGGGAAATCAGTCTGAAATAGATGATCGTACAGTAGATGTGCACATTAAAAGATTGCGAGATGTTTTAACAAACAATGGGCACGATAAGCTAGTACAGACTGTGCGTGGAATGGGTTATCGATTCTCGGAAAATCAAGAAAACTAATTGATCCAATAAACCATTATAATTAAACCAATTATACAAACAGGCAGCTGGTAAATTGCAAGATATTCGTTGGAGTACATTCTGGTTTTTCATTTTGGAAATTATCTTATATTTCCTGTTAGCAGCAATTTTCAATGAAAAAATAGCCGTCATTGCCATACTTTTGGCGGGGGGAATTTACATATCGAGTCATCTTTACTGGATTTATAAGCTTAACAAATGGATTGACTCTCCAAACCTAACAAACCTTCCTAATGGAACAGGTGTATGGATAAATATTTTCGCTAAGATTTATCGATCCTATAGGGAGCAAAAAAAGTCAAAAACTCAATTAACGACAACATTAGACCATTTTATAATGGCCGCAGAAGCTATGAACGATGGCATTGTTGCTATTAATGAGAGTAATGAAATTTTATGGTCAAATAAAAAAGCTCAAAAAATGCTAAGCATTAATCCAAAAAAAGATAACAACCAACCAATAAACTATATTTTTAGAAATACAGAATTTATAAACTATCTAGAAAAAGAAAACTACACTGACTCTATTAATATTGAAAATTCAAGCAATAACCAACATTTAGAAATAAAGGTGGCAAATTTTGGATCAAATCAAAAGCTAGTAACATGCAGGGACACAACTGAAATAAAGGAAAATGAAGATATAAGAAAAGAGTTTGTATCGAATTTTTCACACGAATTAAAAACCCCACTTACAGTAATCTCAGGATTCCTTGAAACTTTAGAGGATAGAAGAACTTTAGATGATGACTCAATTAAAATTGTCTCTATGATGTCAAGACAAGCTGAGCGAATGAAGAAATTGATTGAGGACCTATTGCTGCTATCTAATGTTGAAAGTAGCGCCTCTGTAAATC